>CAKZUV010000043.1 GCA_937921555.1 uncultured Saprospiraceae bacterium | reverse complement strand
TGTATGCTCCCAAATGATCTTTTTGTCCATCTTTTCGGCTTTTTTATCGCCCATAGCGCGGCTATGCACTCAAAAAAGAGCCTCAATCTGATCAAAAATATCTATTTAGTATCTCTACAAAACATTATGGAATAAAGTCTATTCTATAGCTGAAAAGCAACATCCCATTGTGTGACGGAAAAAATATGGGAAACAACCTATAATTTTTTCACGTTAAAGAGCAGCCAATAGCTAACGGCAAATAGCAAATAGCTAAAATTTTTTATCATGAAAAAAGATATTCCACAAAAAAAAGTACAGAATCTGGCCATTGCGGTTGTACCCCGTGACGAAGATTTATGGGACGTTTATGTGATCAATCTGAAAGATGAGCCGATTAAGAATGTGCTGATAAATTCCAGGGGGTATGGCAGTATCAATAACGAAGCGGTGCAGACGACCGTGTTACGTCATTTTTTCCCCAGTATCGGCCCCTTACAATTGCATAAAATTGAGCCGATTGCGAAGGAAGTGCTGGTTTTGACCAACGAATACTGGGTCAGTTTTAACTATGATGGTTATATGTTTGACAAAAAATATGTCTTTGTCAAAGGGAGCATTGATCCGATGAACTTTACGCTGATTCCCTTTTTAAACGAGCAGGGAGTAATGATCCGTTAGACTCGCCGCGGCGAACAGCAATAGGTCTTCCAATAAATTTAAACAACTAATCCGGGATTGTAAACGTTATTATTTGAGTGCATAATTCCATTTCTTAACCCGAAAATTATAGATCATGTCTGACAATTTATTGGTTCGTTTTTTAGGCGTACTAGCCATTTATCTGGCTTTGATTTTTCTGGGAGGAGAAGTCGGACAAACCATCCTGTATCCGATTCATCTGCTGGTGACTTTTTTGCACGAACTGGGCCACGCTTTGGGTGCCTTGCTGACGGGGGGAGAAGTGCTCGCATTGCAGGTGAACGAGGATGGAAGCGGCTGGACCAAAACGGCCGGTGGTAATCTGGGGATCATCCTGATGGGAGGATATCTGGGAAGTGCTTTATTAGGAAATATCTTGTTTTATATCGGAGCCAATGGTGGTAAAATTGCGAAAGGAACGCTGTTTGTATTGATGGGATTTATGGTTTTTGCGGGAATCGTGTGGTTTAATTCTTTGTGGACAACCGGATTTTTGCTGGCTTTTTCATTCGTCCTTTATTTTTTGACCACCAAGACGAATTTACACCGGGAGATATTGATGTTTCTGGGACTAGCGACCATCCTTTACATCATTCAGGATTTTAACGTAGGACCCAGTTCCGATCTGGATAAATACGCGGAACTATTGGTGTTTATTCCTGCCAGTGTCTGGATGTATATCTGGCTGGCAATCGCCGTATCGCTGACGCTTTTGAATATTTACGCAATCATTAAAATAAGCCGTCGCAAACAACTCGTTTGAGACTGAGTACAATTTTTAAAAAAAATCCAATGGAAATCGACTTTAACAACTCCACCGGAGACATTCAGGAAGCTCTTTATAAAGACCTTGAACGGGCCACGGCAGACGGGAAACATCCTTTTCGTTTTTGTTATCTGGCTACCACCAATATAGATCAATTCCCCGCGCAGCGGACCGTTGTTTTGCGACGGGTTTTACCATCGGGTAAGCTGCTGATATTTACCGACTACCGTTCTCCGAAGATTCAGGAAATCAAACAACAGAATCAGGTAGCCATTTTATTTTATCATCCCCGCCGGCAAGTTCAAATTCGTTTTCAGGCCATTGCCAAGATCCACCACCAGGACTCGCTTTGTCTGACGGAGTGGAATAAACTCGGAGACCACGGTAAAAATGATTATCAGACCACCTTGCCGCCCGGTACGGATCTTCCGGATTATGAAATGGATGATTACCATAATTCCGAATTTGGTTCAGATTTTTTTTCTATTATTTCGCTGACACCCGTCAATATGGAGGTGCTGCAATTGAGCAGAATGGGGCACGAACGCATGGCGGGAGCATTTGAAAACGGCGAATGGACGGGCAGACGGGTGATGCCGTAAAGGCAATATTGGATATCCAATATCCAATATTGATTTTATCTACTCCCGGTTCCGTTCCCGAATCACTTCTCCGATATCCCGGCGTTCAATTTTTGCTTTCAGCCAGCTGATAGAGTCCAGGTATAGAAAAGCCCGTTGTTCGTACTGGTTATTTTCCAGTACCTGTAACTTTTCCAGAAATTTGATCATCACGGGTTTACGTTCGAAGATGGGAGCCTTGATGATCTCTTTAAAAAACTGAAGGAAGCAGGTCTGCACTTTATTGTCCATATTTTTTTTGGTGAAATAAGTAGAATACGTCCTGATCAGTGATGGCAGCAATTCGTAATGTTCCAGTTCAAAGTGTACCATCAAAAACATGAGTCGGGCGTAAGCCTGAATGTCAGACCGGAGAGACGCGTTGGTCATATCCAGAATATAATTCAAATACTTAATCGCCTTGTCCGGCTGACGATTTCCCAAATACATCCAGGCAATTTTATAATAAAAAATCATGACCTTGTGCGTGTCCAGAATATCTTTGTAGCGATCCAGACGGGCCAGTGTTTTCCGGATACTTTTGACGCCTTCTGCGAAAGTCCCGTTGAGAAAGTGAAGATTTAGTCTGCCCGAATGGGTGTATAAAAAGGAAAGAACTTGTGTGTTCCGGTTGAAACGATTATAATTATCTTTCCGGAATGCTTCCAGCTGGGCGTGGTAAAATGCGTACGTTTTTTGTCTTTTTAAGTTATAAGAACACGTCAGTAAATAATGATAAGCCCGCAAAAAAAGATTGATGTCCCGGGTCTGCAGCTCGTCGTACTCCTGAAAAATCTGCACCCACTTTAAGGAATATTCGTAGCAATTTTCAAAATCATTTAAAATATAATAATACCAGACGTGGGACTGATAGAGTAGTACGTTCTCCATTTGTCCCGGAGGGTTGTTTTTGAAAACAGGAATTTGTTTTTCAAAAAAATCGGTTACGGTTTTAGCTTCTTCCGCATTTTTTACGTGGCCTTTTTCAATATAAAACCGGTGTAGTAACATTTTTAAATTACTCAGTTTGACCCGGCTGGACAAAGTATCAATCTTCTCCAGGGCCTCTTCGGTAAGATCCTCAATAAACTGTGTTTCCTGGCGCGTAATATGCCGGGAATGAATCAGTTTTTCCAGTTCAATGATGGTAATCAGGTTAAAATCGTGGTGGTGTTCCTTCGCCAGTTTTTTTGCTTTTTGCAATACCTTCAGTGCCTGCAAGTGAAAGCCCTTTCCGTACAGGATATACACAAAATCAATATACTCCCGAAGCTGAATATTGGACCGTTTTGATTTGCTGAGCATTCGCAGACTGGTAAGAATCTGCTCGTACAGATGTCGTTTTGCGTTGGAATATTTTACCGGAGAAAGGTTACCGAGTTTGGAACGTATACTGCGTTCATCCAGCTTTTTTTGCTTATCCATGATGTCGAAAAGTTGCATATACAACAGTTCGCCGCTACTCTTTATCCGCTCCGCAAAAAGGCGGAAAGTGCGCTTTTCTGCTTTGGTTAAAGACTTAATTAACCTGAATAAGTCGTCTGTTTTTGAGATAGCCATAATTATGGAAATGGGGTAATGCGTTGATAATTAACGAGTTGGCTATAATTTGGCGGGCTTACACACCACAATTTTACGAAAATTTGCGGGAATAAAGGATTAAATGCAAGGTAATTTTGCTCCTGCAACGAGGCTATTACAACAAATAGTTCCTAATTTAAACAAAGTGGACAAGATTTTTACTCATCCACCTGAAACCTTAAAATAAGCTTATATGAAAAAGATTGAAGCCATTGTCCGGGCCTCCAAATTCGAAGAAGTCAAAGAGGCACTCGGAAAAAAAGAAATTAACTTTTTCACTTTCTACGAAGTAAAAGGTTACGGCCACCAAAAAGGTAAAAACCTTACCTACCGGGGTGCTGCCTACGATATTGGGTACATCGGAAGAATCAAACTGGAAATACTCATCTCCGAGCCGTACGTTGCTGCTGCCATCGAGGCGATCTCAGTAGCCGCCAAAACCGGAGAAAAAGGAGATGGTCTGATCACTGTAACAAATATCGACGAAATTATTAATATCAGAACTGCTCTGACCGGCAGTGAAGCAATAAACAGTTAACTGGTATTTTACCAATATTCAATTACTTAAATAAAAATCTTAAATCTCTAAATAATTTAAAGAATGGAACAAGCGACACAAGTAACTCCCGAAATGCTCAACGAGGTTCTCGCCGCAGCTAACGAGGCCCAATTTATGGCCAACAATTTATGGCTGCTCGTAGCGACCGTTTTGGTGTTTATCATGCACCTCGGCTTTGCTACCTTAGAAGCGGGACTGGTTCAAAAGAAAAATGTAGTAAACATCCTGTTTAAAAACGTAATGATTGTTTCTATCGGATTGCTGACCTATTATTTTGTCGGCTTTAATTTAATGTATCCCGGTACTAATCCAGGTGGATTTTTTGGATTCGCCGGTTTTGGTCTGACACCACCCGACGGAGGGCTGACCTCTGCCTATGGTAGTTACACCTACTATACCGATTTTATTTTTCAGGGAATGTTTGCCGCTACCTGCTGTACCATTGTTTCCGGTGCCGTAGCAGAAAGAATAAAGTTGGTTCCTTTTCTGGTCTTCTGTACCTTATTTGTAACCATTTCTTACCCAATTACAGGTATGTGGAAATGGGGCGCAGGATGGCTGGACGCGATGGGCTTTTACGATTTTGCCGGATCAACGCTCGTTCACTCCGTAGGAGGATGGGCGGCACTGGCCGGAATTATTTTACTCGGAGCGCGAAAAGGAAAGTATTCTGAAAAAGGAATCAAGCCCATTCCGGGCCACAGTATGCCACTGGCAGCCATTGGTGTATTTCTCTTATGGTTTGGCTGGTTCGGTTTCAACGGAGGATCCGTATTATCCGCAGATCCCGCTTCCGTTTCACTGGTCTTCGTAACGACTTCCCTGGCCGCTGCTGCCGGAGCCATTGGTGCCTTTGTGGTTTCCTATATAATGTTCAAATCTTACGATCTGTCCATGGTACTGAACGGAATTCTGGGTGGACTGGTTGGAATCACGGCGAGTGCGGACGGAGTAGGCATACCGAGTAGTATCATCATCGGTCTGGTAGCTGGTATTTTAATTCCATTGTCGGTTACTTTCTTTGACAGAATGAAACTGGATGATCCCGTTGGAGCAACTTCGGTACACCTGGTGTGCGGAATCTGGGGAACGATTGCCGTGGCTATTTTTGGAAACTACGGAGAAGGCGTCGGAACGCTTTACGCTCAGTTGGTCGGAATTGCTGCCATCGGTGCATTTACTTTCACATTCTCTTTTGCAGTATTCTTCCTTCTGAAACTTGTTTTCGGAATTCGGGTAACTTCCGAAGAAGAAGTAAAAGGACTGGACGTAGAAGAACACGACCTGAGTGCTTATGCTTTTAACTAAGCTCTAAATCTTAAATTATACGCCGGTTGGGCAAAATATTTTCTCAACCGGCATTATACTAACATTCATTACATTACGCTAAAAAGCGAGAAGGCCTCTGCGCGAACAGAAGCCTTCCTCCAGAACAACGGACTATCCGCCATTCCTTGCTAAAGTAAATTTAATCAGAAAAAGCAGACCGACCAAATATTTTGGTAGATTTTGCCTGTTCTGACAGGATAGCCTTTGTTCATTTTTTTAAAACTTTTTAATTTAAAAAATCAGAACAATGAAAAACATTACCCTTTTGACCATTTTTCTACTACTCCAGATTGGTGCACTTGTGGCACAAGATAGCGCTCAACCGATGCTTTTAACAACTAAAACAGAAACGACCGAAACCACCATACTGAAAAGTGCAGAAGCAGATTCTGCCATGGTAGAATCTGCTAAAATTCAGTTTGGTGGTTCAATTGATGCTTACTACCGGGTGAATTTCAACGGAGATTCAAACGTAGATCCGGGAACCTCTTTTGCCAATCTTCCGGGATTTGCGTTAGGGATGGCCAATCTGACTATTTCAAAAGACGGAGCCAAAGCCGGTTTTATGGCCGACCTTGTTTTCGGTCCACGGGGAGAAGATGCGACTTTCCTTTCCGGATTTCTCAGACCTGCCAAAGATGGTTCTGCTAACAGCAGCAGCATTGTTAACCAGCTGTACGCTTACTGGAATATTTCTGACAAATTTAAAGTGACGATCGGTAATTTCAATACCTTTTTAGGATACGAGGTAATTTCGCCTACCGGAAATTTTAATTATTCTACTACTTACATGTTTTCTAACGGACCGTTTTCTCACACCGGATTAAAGTTTGACGCTGATTTGGGAAGTGGATGGTCGCTGATGGCCGGGGTATTTAATCCAACTGATTTTACGGAATTTAATCCTGATCACGACTACGTGGGAGGGGTACAATTAGGATATGATTTTGGTGATGGAAGTGTGTATTTAAACGGTCTGTTTCAGGATGGGTTTTACCAGTTGGATATCACCGGAGGTGTGGACGTGACCGAAAAAGTTTACCTGGGTTTAAATGCTACCATTGCACAGGATAATTTTGCGGGTGTAGCGTTGTACGCACAAGCAGGGGTGACGGAATCTTTAAAGCTGGGAATCAGAGGAGAATATTTTGCTGATAATGGAATTGGCGTAATCGGAGAGAATGAAAATGTTTTTGATCTGACTTTGTCCGCTAACTACACGGTCGGAAATCTGACTTTCATTCCTGAAATCAGAATGGATGCGGCTTCACAACCGATCTACGCAAATGATATGGAATTAAACAAGTCGCTGGCTTCATTCGTGCTGGCGGCTGTATATGGATTTTGATTTAAGATTTTTGTGTTTTTATGTAAAATTAATGTTCACAGATTTATTAACTATTTCGGAAGGCAATGATTAATCATATCATTGCCTTCTCTTTTTTTTTGGTAAAGTATATAGTATCTATGCGAATAAGAGGTTGAAAAAGAATTAGCATAGCATAGATTTACAATATCCTTCTAATTAACATGGGTGTTTTTGCTTTTGGCCATTGGCTATTTGCGCTCTTTCATTGCGATTGAAGGGAGCAAATAGCCAGAAGCTAGTGGCAAGAAGCATCTTTCAGAGACTTTTTTAGTATAGATTAGAAATTTAACTCCTGATTTGCATTATCTTTAATTTTTATGAAAATATCACCCGGACAAGTTTTTTTGTTGGATGGAACTGGTGCTTTACTTACCGCTTTTTTAACTGGTGTAGTATTGACTCGGTTTGAACCGTATTTCCGGATGCCACCAGAGAAATGTTATGTCCTTGGTGTGGTGGCCGTGATTTTTTCTGTTTACTCCTTTCTTTGTGCGCTCAGACTGAGTGAGAACTACGCACCATATCTGAAATTTATTGCCATTACAAATGGAATATACGTTTTGATTACCAGCGGGTTTGTTGTTTATTATTTTGAAACTTTAACCGGATTGGGAATCACCTATTTTGTGGCAGAAGCATTGGTAGTAGGGTGGGTTATCGCGCTGGAATGGCGGGTCGCTAAGGAATGTTAAACAGCTTCATAAATAATTTCTATGTTTCCAAATGCTATTTTTTAAAATAGCTTCATACAATATCTGTTTTTGTCACTTCCTTATTTGAAATTTCCTACCTTAGATAATCGATAACCAACGCACGTTTAAATTTTTAATCAGTCGTTTTTACCCGTATTATAAATTTTAAAGGTGTATCACTTTTCTAACCAAAAAAAATACCATGAAAAATTGCCTGAAATTATTTCTGTTCTTCTTCCTGTATTTTAGTGTATTTGCCTGCCAGCCCGTGGAAAAACAACCACTTTCCATGGTAGCGATTTTTTCCGATCATCTGGTTTTACAACAGCAACAGACCGTCCCCGTCTGGGGAAAATATACCCCCGGAGAACAGGTCGCCGTCTCCGGGAGCTGGGGGGAATCAGTCACCGGGCGGGTTAATGAAACGGGCAAGTGGCAACTGAATATTCCGACGCCACCCGCTGGTGGTCCTTTTGAATTGACCGTAACCACGGCTGATTCAACCATTCGCCTGAAAGACGTCATGGTTGGGGAAGTCTGGCTCGCTTCGGGGCAATCCAACATGGAGATGCCCTTGCCGGGATTTTTACCAAAAGAACCAATCGACCGGGCGGACGAAGAAATTGCAGCGGCCAGTTTTCAGGGTATCAGAATGTTCAACGTGAAACGGAATATCAGCCCCAGTCCGTTGGATACCCTGACCGGCGAGTGGCAAGTCTGTACGCCGGAAAACGCCGTTGACTTTAGCGCTACCGCCTATTTTTTTGCCAGAAAATTACACCAGGAATTAAATGTTCCGGTCGGAATACTGCATGCCAGTTGGGGAGGAACGGTGGCGGAGGCCTGGGTCAGCAAAGCTGGAATTTCAGCATTTCCTAACTTCCTGAACGCGATGGGCGCTTATGACGAGACCGCTTCCAGCCAGTGGGTGAATGCTTTCAATAAAATTCCCATTCCCGGAAATTTAAAAGAACTCGAAGTACTGGAAGCCGGAGATACAGAAATACTGGCCGATGGATTCGACGATCAGGAGTGGGAAAAGATGACCTTGCCCTCGGGTGCCTGCCGAAGCGAAAACTTTATTCCCGGAGTGGTAGCTTCTCAGCGGTTAAACGGACTTTTCTGGTACCGGAAAGCATTCGAAATCGCTGATCCTGAGACGGATTATTTACTGACCGTCGGTGCGATTGACGATGCAGATGTTATTTATATCAATGGCAAAAAAATTGGTGCTACCTGGAGTTGGCAGGCCAGACGGGAATATCCCGTTCCGAAGGGCGTGTTAAAAAAAGGAACCAATATTATTGCGATTAAACATTTCGACGGCGGCGGTGGTTCCAATATTTCGGGACCACTTTCACTGGAATCGGACAACGGTAAAGCGGTGAATCTGGCGGGCGAGTGGTCCGGATTGTTTTACGCAGATCTCAGCGGTAATGCTTTGCTGGAATACGGTCTGGAAAATCAGGATAAATTGCCCCGGCGTCCGTTATTGGCCCTGAGCGATCCCAACGGTTTGCCGACTTCTCTCTATAATGCGATGATTTATCCAATAGTGCCTTACGAAATTGCCGGAGCGATCTGGTATCAGGGGGAATCAAACGTAGGGCGCGCAAAGGAATACGAAAAGTTATTTCCTGCTTTGATTACCGACTGGCGTGAACAGTGGGAAGTGGAATTTCCATTTTATTTTGTTCAGATTGCGCCGTTTCATTACGGTAGCCAGGAATCTCCCGCGCTGCGCGACGCCCAACGGAAGAGCCTGCGAACGCCGCTGACGGGGATGGTGGTGACTATGGATATTGGTGATTCTCTCAGTATTCATCCCGGTAATAAACAGGCGGTCGGGGAACGAATGGCCCGGTTGGCGCTGGTGGATAATTATGATAAAAAAATAGTGCGTTCCGGGCCGTTATATAAGCATTTTAAGTTGGACGAAAGCCGGATTATTTTACATTTTGATCAGGTAGCAGATGGACTGGTATTAATATTAAAAGGAGAATCAGGTTTTGAAATTGCCGGAATGGATAAAGAATTTTTCCCTGCGAAGGCCTGGGTAGTCAATAACCAGATAGTTTTGAGTGCTTCGGGAGTAGATAAGCCGCGTTATGCCCGCTACGGTTGGCGGGATTATTTTGCGGGAACACTTTTTAACAGCGCGGGACTTCCTGCGTCCTCTTTTACTACCGAGGATTAGCGTATTTTGCCTGATTTCTCTTGAAAGAAAGCAATTGTTTTATAGAAATGATAGTAATGCTGTCATTTATGGGTATTTTGCTATAAAATTAGAAAGTTATTCTGAACTTTCGGAAAATTACAGCGTTACAGGCTTGGATTATCTACGGACTTACTTCAATCTAAGATACAAGAAGCGATAAAATATGGGTTTATCATCAGTGAAACGATTTTGGAATTTATTATCACAATATAAGCATGAAATCAGGCAAATATATATTTATGCAATTTTTATCGGAATGGTCAATCTTACGTTACCGCTGGGTATTCAGGCCATCATCAATTATATTCAGACCGGAGAAGTAACCTCTTCGTGGATTGTTTTAGTTGGATTTGTATTAATTGGGATCGCGATTACCGGTACCTTGCAGGTAGTACAATTAAGAATTGTGGAAAATATTCAGCAGGATCTTTTCGCACGTTCTGCCTTTGAATTTGCTTATCGGATTCCCAAGATTACCTTTTTTCAACTCGACAAGATTCACGCCCCCGAACTGGCCAATCGTTTTTTTGATACACTGACGATTCAGAAGGGATTACCAAAAATTCTGATAGATTTTTCGCTGGCTATTTTTCAAATCACTTTCGGATTAATTCTGCTGGCCATTTATAGCCCTTATTTTATTATTCTGGGATTTTCTCTGGTATTAATTCTGGTTTTGATCATCCGGATTACGGGGCCGAGAGGAATGGAAACCAGTCTGATGGAGAGTAAATATAAATACCGGCTGGTGCACTGGCTGGAAGAAATAGCGCGGGTCAACCGGAGTTTCAAACTGAATGGCTACAGTAAATTTCATCTCGAAAAATCGGATGACATTGTGGTTGGATATCTGGGGCAGCGGGAAAAGCACTTTCAGGTACTCATCAATCAATTCCGGTTTTTTATTGCTTTTAAAGTTTTTCTGGCGGCGGGATTACTGATCCTTGGTGGATTTCTGGTATTCAGTGATGAGATGAATCTGGGACAATTCGTAGCCGCAGAAATTGTGATCATTCTCATTATTAATTCCGTGGAAAAGGTACTGAGAATTATTGATACAATTTATGATGTACTAACTGCATTGGAAAAGATTGGATACGTGACTGATTTGAAACTGGATACCAATAAAGGAACCGCGGAAGTGGAAGAAGAAGCTGCCCTGAGTGTAGAAGCGATGGATATAGAATTCAGTTTTCCGGATGAAAAGAGAAATATTTTTGAAAACCTGTCTTTTGAAATACCTTCAGGTGGAAAGGTGGCTATCACGGGAGAGTCGGGAAGTGGAAAGACTTTATTACTGCAAATTATAGCGGGTATTCATCAGATTAAAGGTGGTGAAATCTATATCAGCGGCGTACCATTGGTGAATTATAACCGCGACAATTTATATACACAAATTGGAATTGCTTTTCCAACCAATCAACTTTTTGAAGGTACCTTCAAAGAAAATATTTTAATGGGGCGGATTATATCCAATAAAAGTCTGCAAAAAATTATCAAAGTACTTTCACTGGACCGTTACTTTACTAAACAACCCAAAGGCATTGATAGTTTTGTCGATAGTGGAGGAAGAAGACTTCCCCGGAGTATCATTCAAAAACTACTGATTGCCAGAATCCTGGTAGCGCAACCCAAACTAATCCTGCTGGAAGACCCGCTGCAATTCGTGAAAGAAGCAGAAAAAAAAGAAATTATTGATTATATCATGAGTCCCGAAAGAGACTGGACGGTGGTGGTCGTAGCAGACTATTATTACTGGAAAGAAAAGACAACTTCCACGATCAATTTATCACCCTTAATCTAAGTTTAAGTTATGCTCAATATATCAGAAAATAGTATCAATGCTTTTGTAGAACTGAGTGATTACAAATCGTTTGGTTTACTAAAGAAATCGAAAATCAAAAAACTATCGCTGGTGCTATTTTTATTTCTAATGCTGGCGGTTATTATTGGATTGTTTTTACCCTGGACACAGAATATCCAGGCAAAGGGAAAGGTGACGACCCTACTGCCGTCGCAACGTCCTCAAGCTATACAATCTGTTATTTCCGGTCGGCTGGAGGATTGGTTTGTGCAGGAGGGTGATTTCGTCAGTGCGGGAGATACGATCATTCATCTGTCGGAGGTAAAAAGTGAATATTTTGATCCGGATTTGATTGCCCGGACCAACGAACAGGTGGAGGCCAAAAGTCAGAGTATCGGCTCGTATGATGCGAAAGTAAAGGCGCTGGAAAATCAGTATAAAGCGTTGGAGCAATCGCTGAAGCTGAAAATGGAACAGACCAGAAATAAAATCCAACAGGGGCGGAATAAGATCAGCGCGGACAGTATTGATCTTATAGCAATAAAACTGAATCTGGAGATCGCCGAAAATCAATTTGATCGGACCAAGCAGTTATTTGACAAAGGATTGAAATCACTTTCCGAATTTCAGGAAAAAGAGATGAAATTACAGCAAACCAGAGCTAAGGTTAACGTGCAGGAAAATAAATTATTGAATCAAAGAAATATGCTGACCAACTCAATAATTGATTTGGGGGCCATCGAAAATGAGTACGCGGATAAATTGTCTAAATCACAATCGGATCAGCAATCCGCACTTTCTGCTAAGCTCGAAACGATGGCGGCTACTTCCAAGTTGCAAAATCAACTGAGTAATTACAATGAACGTCAACAATTCTATTACATAACGGCGCCGCAGTCTGGGTATGTTACCAAGGCCGTCAAAAAAGGGCTCGGAGAAATAGTCAAAGAAGGGACAGATATTGTGACAATTATGCCCGACGTATATGACCTGGCCGTAGAAATGTATTTATTGCCACAGGATTTGCCACTCATTCGTCTGGGAGATCGGGTAAGACTGCGTTTTGATGGGTGGCCGGCTATCGTAATTAGTGGCTGGCCGGAAGCTTCTACCGGAATTTTTTCGGGAAATATTGTGGCAATTGACCGGTTTATTAGTCAAAATGGGTACTACCGGATTATGATCAGCCCGGATAACGAAGAAAAAAAATGGCCCGAAATATTAAGAGTAGGAACAGGTGCTAATTCATTTATTTTGCTGAATGATGTGCCTATCTGGTACGAAATATGGCGGCAACTGAACGGATTTCCTGCCGACTATTATAAAACGGGTGAAGAAAAAAGAGAAGATGTTAAACGGAAAGCACCCGCAAAATCAATAAAATAATATGAACTTTTATTCCAGAAAATTAATAAAACCGGAAAATCTAAACGCTAGAAACACTTTATTTGGAGGAGCATTGCTAAGGTGGATTGACGAAGAGGCGGGAATCTATGCGATGACCAAACTTGATTCCAAAAATGTGGTCACTAAATATATGTCAGAAATTAATTTTGTCAATTCTGCCGAGCAGGGCGATGTAATTGAAATCGGTCTGGGTTTTAATAAAATAGGCCGTACCTCGATCAGTTTTTCCTGCGAGGTTCGAAATGTTTTTAATAAAAAAACCATCATTAAAATTGAAGATATTGTCTTTGTACTGGTGGACGAAAATGGAAAACCCAAACCCCACGGAAAAACGCTGGACAACCTGAATTTGTCAAAAGCCTAATTAAGAATGCTGGAAATAATAAACAGGAGATTTTTTTGGATTGGAATACTATTACTGAATGTTCTAGGCGGTCAGGCCCAGTCCGACAGTACGATATTGTCTTACGAAGCATATTTAGTCAATATTCTCAATTATCATCCCATTGCCAAACGGGCAAACTTAAAACTTGAACTGGCAGACCTCGAATGGTTGTCCGCCAAGGGTAATCTGGATCCGACTATTGATTCGGACTGGGTGCAGAAGAGTTTTGATGATAAAAGATACTACCGGTTATTTAATAACCGTTTGCGGGTTCCTACCAAATATGGGGTAGCCGTGGTGGCGGGTTATGAAAATACGCAGGGGGTGTTTTTAAATCCCGAAAATACAACGGATGAATTTGGATTGTGGAACATCGGAATCGAGGTGGACATCCTGCAAGGTCTGTTGGTAAACGAACGACGAACGGCTTTGGAACAGGCCAGCGTGATGCAGGATATTGCCCTTAATCAGCAACAGATCATCCTGAACGAATTACTTTTTTCGGCTTCGCTGGCGTATCTGGACTGGCAACAGTTTTTTTACGTGCAATCTGTTTTATTGGAAAACGAAAATCTCGCCGCGCAGTATCTGGACATTACAAAAGAATCTTTTTTGGGTGGTGAAAAAACAGCCATGGATACACTGGAAGCCTATATTTTATGGCAGGATGCTATTTCGCTCACCAACTATAACAACGTAAATCTTCAGGATTCCAGACAAGTGCTGGAGAATTTTTTGTGGTTCAACGAAGTGCCTCTTGAGTTACAGCCGCTCACCGTACCGGAAGATTACCGCCGTGAAATTTTTACCGTCCGAGACGTCCGGAATGTCCGGGATCTGATTAATACCAACCCCATAATTCTGGAGAAACTGAATAAGCAATCACTAAATGAATTAGAATTAAGACTGAAAAGAGAAAAGCTGAAGCCTAAACTAAAAGCAAAGATAAATCCCTTGCTGGCCACCCGGGACAATCTGATTCCAACTTATCAGTCGTCAGATTACAAAGTAGGTTTTGAATTTTCCATGCCATTATTTTTCAGATCAGAAAAGGCCGACGTTAAAATGGGGGAAATTAAAATTCAGGATGGAGAACTGGATATTCAGAATAAACAAAATGAGTTGCTGAATAAAATTGAAAGCAACCTCTTGCAACAAGTTATCCTCCGGGATCAGGTGGAGCTGGTTGCCCGGAACGTAGCGGGTTACAAACAACTGCTCGATGGTGAAAATATAAAATTTCAATTTGGCGAAAGCTCGGTTTTTCTCCTCAACAAAAGACAGGAAAAATACATCGATGGTCGTATCAAGCTCATTGAGTTAAACCTGAAATTAAATTCAGTCTTACTGAAATATCTTTACTACATTAACGATTTGGTACGATAGGTCCGCTCCGGTAAATACTTCACAGAATTTTCTTAGGAATGGCAAATAAATAACTGTCCTTTTTCACTTTTTAAAATTAAAAAAAATCATGAAAAAAGTATCCCGAAGGAAATTCAGTCAGTCTCTAATAAAAGGTATCGGCGTAGCTTCTCTGGCTACCACGTTGCCCACCGCCTGTGCCGCCGGTAATTCGCCCTATGATGGAAAAAAACTGGGCGTTGCACTCGTTGGATTGGGTTCTTACAGTACGGGGCAACTGGCTCCCGCGTTGATGGATACCCAATATTGTTATCTGTCCGGGATTGTTACCGGAACGCCGGAGAAAGCAAAAATCTGGTCGGAAAAATATGATATTCCAGAAGAGAATATTTACAATTATAAAAATTTTGATGCGATTGCTGAAAATGATGCGATAGATATTGTTTACGTTGTTTTACCAAACAGTATGCACGCTGATTTTTGTATTCGTGCGGCACGGGCTGGAAAACACGTTATTTGCGAAAAGCCGATGGCCATGAACGTAGAAGAATGTGATGCGATCATGGCGGCCTGTAAAAAAGCAAATGTCAAACTCGGAATGGGATACCGGTTACAGTCGGAACCTTACACCCAGGAAGTAAAGCGTATGGTACGGGAAAAAACATTTGGCGATATCCGGTACGTTCAAGCTGAGGCAGGATATTTTTCCCGGAGTAATCCGGATCAGTGGCGCCTTGATAAATCTTTGTCCGGTGGTGGGGCATTGGTGAATATGGGCGTTTATGCGATTCAGTCGGCCATCTATGGAACGGGAGAGAATCCCATTTCAGTTGCTGCACAGGAATTCAGTACCCGGCCCGAATACTTCAAAGGAACCGACGAATCTATTACTGCACAATTTGAATTTCCAGGCGGAATTATTGGAAATATATTTACTTCTCACAATGTCACCGCCAACCGGATGTACGTAAACGCGGAGCGGGGATGGTTTGAATTACATCCCGCCAATAGCTACGGACCGTTGAAAGGCCGTCGTTCGGATGGCACGGAAATTAAATTTCCACACGAGTCTCAACAAAAATTACAAATGGACGACTTTGCCCGGCACATTGCAGAAGGTACGGTCAACCGTGCTCCGGGAGAAATGGGGAAACGGGATATGATCATTGTGGAAGCGATTTACAAATCTATCCGGGAAGGAGGAAAAACGATTCCGCTGGATTTGGGGAGAATGGGGATTGTTTAGAATCATCAATATTCGAGCGGTTGAGATCTCAATTTTTACGATTTATTTGTTTTTCTAAATTCCAGATTCCGTCGTAGGTTAAGTAATCCATTTCCTGCAGAAATTCCAATTGGATACGTGCCTCTTTACAGAACAAGTTGTGTCGGTGGCAGTACATAGTCAATGTTTCAGTTAACCCGATGCGGGCATCGAGGTTATCTTCATCCGCTGCCAGTGTGCGGGTAAAATATTCGCGTGCTTTGTGGAGTTCATTTTTTTGTAAATGGTAATTTCCCGAATGGTAAAAGTAAGTGATATTTTCCATTTTTTTCAACTCTTTTTCTTTATCTATTTCTAATCGGGCTTCATTGAAGTTGACGATAGAGTGTTCTGTACATGTATTAGAAAAATGACGGAGAAAAAATCCAAAGAAGCAAATCGAAATTAAAAACGCAGGTAACTTAACAAGTAGATTAATTCTGCGATTCCGCTGGTAAGCGCCAAAATAATCAGTCGGAATGGCAGCGGGAATAGGTAATAAGAATTCTTCTGTAGTAATATTTCCGTATTTTTTGGAAGTATTTTGTTTATATTCTTTTAATTTTGAAAATGCCTTCCGGTGTTTAAAATCCGTACCCGAATGTCCGGCTATTTTACAGTGTCCTGGAAATCCCATAATTAATGATTTTAGTAGAAAATTAGGTCCTTCCTAAAATAAGCATTGATACCAAATGGTATTTTTATTTTCTACTAAATCACCCAAATATTCGACTAAAGAATATTCGGTAACAAGGGTTTTCCTAATAAAGAATACTCCAGGTTGATTAACTTTTCTCTATTTAGAGGTGCGGTAAAACAAAGGTGAAAATTTTTAAAACGGATTTTATAAAAAAGCTCCCATCGCATATTTATTCAATCATAGTTCTACCCCGTATTTCAACGATTCAACAAGCAAAGCGAATCAACAAGCAAAGCGATTCAACAATTCAACAATTCAACGCGCGCAGCGCCTCAAAAAACTACTTACCCTCTCTTATCACCCCTTCCTGTACCACCGAAGCCACTAGTTTTCCCTGCCGGTCAAAAAAGTTGCCCCGTGAAAATCCACGGCCATTGGATGCACTTGGACTATCCAGCGCATAGAGTAACCAATCACTCATATTAAAATCCCGGTGGAACCACATCGCGTGATCCAGGCTGGCCAGAAATAAATTGCCTCTTTTTGTTTTTGCCTGATGCGGATTGACGGCAGTTAGTAAAAGATTATAATCGGAAGCGTAAGCCAGCAGTTGATGTTGCAAAGGAATGGAAGTTTCTAATTTTTCTTTGGCCCGTAACCAGATATTCCGGAATGGAGGAGCTGGATTTGGATTTAGTGGGTCTGGCTTTTCGACGGGACGGAATTCAATGGCCCGAGGATGAATACCTTTCATGCGGCGGTAGAGTAGCGGATCGATGGTTTCGAGAAATTTGAGTTGCTCCACGTCCGTAAGCAGTTCCTCCGGAGGGGCTACTTTAGGTGCCTCAATCTGATGGTCAAAGCCTTTTTCTTTTTTCTGGAAGGAGACGGCCATCACAAAAATAGTCTTTCCTTTTTGCCGGGCCGTAACCCGTCGGGTAGTGTAGCTGCCACCATCACGGATGGTATCGACGTGGTAGATAATCGGGAAATTACAATCCCCACCCAGCACAAAATAAGCGTGCATGGAATGTGCGAGCCGATCTTCCGGAACCGTCTGATAAGCCGCGTGCATCGCCTGTCCGAGTACCTGCCCGCCAAAAACGCGGCCCCAGGGAGTCATAAAAGACTCGCCCCGGTACAGACAAGAATCGAGAGTTTCCAGCGTGAGTAACTTTATTAAATCTTCAATACTTTCCATCTACAATTTTTGCGCAAATATAACAGTAAAAAAGCGTTTAGAATAAAAAACACCTGATCGTAGATTTTCATCAATACGACCAGGTGTAATAGCAGATTTTCATGAAAAATTACGGACAAATTCTTACCGAAAAAGTTCCATTTAAATTGCTTTCCGTGCTGGCAGATATATCGATATTTCCGCTGAGCTGGCCGTCGCTAAATGAGGCGATTTCTACCGCTCCGCAGGTAGCAACTTCTGCGTTGACCTCGTTAATGACCGAAGCATCGTTGAAGGTTACTGTATTTCCGATACCCAATCCCAGTTCGTAAACACCTACTTCTTTCGGTATGGAAAAAATAATGGAGGTGGCTGGCCGGTCAAAATTAAAATTATCGCAGACATCCCCCGTGACCATTTCGCCATAAAGTGTAATCCGGTAATTATTTTCATCCGCAAAATCTTCTTCCGCCATCCCGTCTACTACCGTAAAAGTGGAGCCCATAAAGGAACCGGTGGCCGCAGTGGTAGAAAAATTCGGCGCGCAATTATCCTCCTCCTCATCGTCTCC
>CAKZUV010000042.1 GCA_937921555.1 uncultured Saprospiraceae bacterium | reverse complement strand
CTGCGCGGCACGACGACCTTTCTGTTTTTAATCTGGAATTTATTGTTGGCGTGGATTCCTTACTGGGTCTCACTGGCCGTTGCACCATCTTACGAACGCAGCAAGTCGCCGTTACTGACGGGTGGACTACTTTTTGTATGGCTGTTGTTTTTACCCAATGCCCCCTACCTTCTTACGGACCTGATACACCTGCGGATGCGGGCACCGATTCCATTCTGGTATGACTTGATGTTGTTGATTTCTTTCGCCTGGACAGGGTTACTACTCGGTATTATTTCGTTGTATGAAGTTCACCGGTTTATTGCATGGCAGTGGTCAAAAATGGCGGGATGGATGATCGTTATCATCTGTGTGATTCTGAGTGGACTAGGGGTGTACATTGGCCGCTTTCTACGCTGGAACTCGTGGGATATTCTGACCCATCCACTTGAACTGATGGAGGATTTATATTACATACTGGTGACCCCACAAACTTTCGCCGGCAGTGGCAGTATTGTACTTTTTGCCGCTTTCTTTTTGCTATCCTACCTGACCTTTTTTAGTTTTTCAGAAAAAAAAATTTAAATAAGTAATGGTCGAATAATAAGTTCCGCATTTTGGCAAGGGAATTTTGGTTCAAGATGAGGCATGAATTCGCGAAGCGAATGAACCGCTTGCGGATGGGCTGGCTCAAGACGATGCCATAGCATCGGCGAGGCTTTTTAACGAAATATTGGATCAAAAGGGCCAGCCATAAATCGGGAAATTATTGTTTTACCATTACTAAATAACAACCTAAAAAAACATCATGATCAGAACGAGTATAGTAGAAGACCTTCCGGAAATACGCGATAGCCTAATTCGAAGTATTAATCGAACCGAAGATATCATTTGTATTAGTAACTATTCAAATGCGGAAGAAGCCTTGGAAAAATTACCTATAGATATGCCCGATCTAGTCATTATGGATATTGGCTTGCCTAAAATGAACGGCGTAGAATGCATGATTCGACTGGCCCTTAAAAGGGTTAAAATGGATTTTTTAATGTTTACCGTTTTTGATAGCGATGAGCAAGTATTTGATGCTTTAAAGGCGGGAGCCGTAGGTTATATTCTGAAAAAAGAAGGGGCAAATGGAGCCATCAATGCCATCAGAGAATATCAGGCCGGAGGATCACCCATGAGTAGAAATATTGCCCGAAAAGTTCTAAATAGCTTTAATAGTGCAAAAAATAAAACCAACCAAAATATTGAAAAATTAACCAATCAGCAAGCGCTTATTCTCCAACAACTAGCCGAAGGGCTACTCAATAAAGAAATTGCGGATCGCCTCGGCATCACCGAACGAACCGTCAAACAACACAATAACGCCATCTACAAAAAACTACAAGTCAATAACCGAACAGAAGCCGTACGGAAGTACCTGGATCAGGTTTGACTGGAAGAAAATATAGCACCTAGAACTAAAGTTCTATTTTATTAAACGAACATCTATGCTACCTTTACAATAACGTCACAAACATTAATGGCTTTAAAAAAACTTTATTTCTGAATCTTTAAAAACAAAAAATTATGTCACAGCGAAAATCTATTCCCAGTAGGGTAAGAGGAAGGCAGATTAATCCGAGATTTTTAAAAAAAAATGATTCAGGTAAAGTGTGCGTAGAGCTACCTACCGTAGTTTATAAAGATCGCTTTTTCCCAGACTTTTTAAAAGAAGAAGCATTAGATGCTGTAACTCAAGAAAATGTAAAAATTCATCATCTGGGTTTTCAGTTTGTTTTTAGAAAGGAGGGTAATTATTTAAATAAGATAGAAATTTATTGGGTATTATACCACCGAAATTCTACTAATCCCAATACGCCCCAAAACCCTTTTATTAGGTTACGAATGTGCGACAACTTTGGGCCAGATATCCAAAGTCCTACTGGGAGTACTGATTTTATTAACCTGGAAAGTGAGCGATTTTTTCCAATTGAGCAATATAAAACGCCTGCCCTAACGCATTCTCATTATGATATTGCCAGCCACCCCATTGAACCAACAAATGTAAAATATAATTTCAATGGTATGACTCAGGTAGGCTACAAGCATTTTGATTTTTTTGGAAACAACAAAGACATTGATTTTGTGTATTTTACTTGTGATCAACTTAGACATTTTTTCGAATATTATAAAAAAATAAGAATATCAGGAAGTCAAATTGTATTTGGAAAGCAATTAACCCATCGGGATGATGAACTGCTAAAAAACTACGAGGATAATTATTTTACCTTAAAAGTTGAAGGGCAAGATTATAAAGGCAGCAACCTGGAGAACATTACTAAATTAGCAGTACAAGACGATGAACCTACTTTCGGCACCGAGGTAGCCACTGGTCAGCCATGTCCTCCCAGATGGTTTGGTTTTTCAACTATACTCGCACAGGTAAACAATATTTACGCTATTCCAGTCACGGAGGTAAAAAGATTAAGTGAAGTATGGAATAAATTTGAATACAAAGGACGAATACAAAAAATAAATTTATAGCAATCCCTAACTGAATTAATTCAGTTCTTTAAAATTAATTTAAGAGCATTTAATCCATAAAAGGGTTAAAGTATTTAGCAATGATCGCTTTCAAAGTAGCGAAATCAAACAGGAGACCTATGTACTTATAAAAAACAGATAGATACCTATAAGTAAATAGTGAGACCCCAAAAACCAACACCCGCAATTTTTTCGCTCCCCACCTGGCTACGCCGAAAATCGTAGCCGGGCGGAGCTATGCCCAAGACACAAATAATACAACATTCAAGAAATCATTATCAAATATCTTATTTAATTAACCAAAACCATTTGTCATGAAAAAATACATAATCTTCTTTTTCCTTTTGTCGATTCCTTTTATCATGGATGCTCAAAGAGAAAAAACAATGCAACAGTTGAAAAAAGAATATTTAAAAGAAAAAAATTCTGAAATCAGTTTTGAAGAGTGGTTGAAAATTCAAAAAGATATTGAACGACTGAAAAAACAAAACAGTTCTAAACGTATAGCTTGTAACCCGGTCTATGATCCAACTGGTTGTACAAATGGTGATTTTAATTCAAATACTTTAGGTCAAAATGCTTGGCAAGGGGAGTTTGGAATGTTAGTAATAAATAGTCAATTGCCAAACAATGGTACCATAGACGAAAGTACATTTACATGTGGAATATCAGGTGGATCAATTGATGAATTAATTTCTCATTTAACAATTGTAGCCAATGATACAGATCCATTAATTCCAGCTTTAAGAACAACGCCAGATAATACAGGTTACTCATTAAGGATAGGGAATGCTATTGATGGAGCCCACGCAGAAATGATAAATAAATCATTTAAAGTAAATAGTAATAATTCAAATTTCACTTTCGACTATGCTGTTGTCTTGGAAGATCCAGGTTCTAATCATACACCGAACGAATTACCAACTTTTAAAGTAGTGGTAACTGACGAAACAACAAATTCAATCGTCAACGGTCTGGTTGATTTAGACGGGTCAGGTAATAATTATGTAAGAACTGATAATCCCGCATTTTTTAATCAAACATCTACAAGTTTTACATCACCTAATATTCTCGGTTCTTTTTCAAATACAATCCACTACTCAGATTGGTTATGTGCTCAAATTGATCTAAGTTCATTAATAGGTAAAAATGTTACTGTCAGTTTTATTACCGAAGATTGTGGACAAGGTGGACACTTCGCATATGCTTATATAGACAACGTATGTAGTGGCTGTAGCAATGCACCATACTCCATGTCATTCGCTCAAGGAAGGTCTAGCGATTGTGGACTACCTGCCAACATTTGTTTTGATTATACAATCCCGAGTGGACAGAATTTGAACATTAAACTTACTGCTCAAAGTGGATCATCCACTTTGCAGACATGGAATAGCCCATCAATAAGTAATGGCTCAAATTATTGCTTTAGCATTAATTCAATTAATGGAATTGGGAATAACCAAACAGTTAATTTTTCTGCATCAGGGAATTTTTCTAATGCACCGACTCAGAGTTCAGGAATTTCAGGGTACAAGATTAATTGTGGTGGTGGTTCCGACGAATGTAACTGCTGTCCCGGAAAAAACCTAGTTAAAAACGGAAGCTTCGAAAACGGAAAAACAGGTTTTTCAACATTTTTCCAATACTACGATCCCAATGCCAAATCAAATGTATATCCTGCAATTTATAGTATTCTAAACGCAACCCAAGCTCTGGCGGAAAGTCCAGACTGGAAACTAAAAGATATGGATTGTTGCAGTCCAAGAGGCGGAAAACCAACCGATAAATCCTGTTGCAATAAGCAAGAAAAATTTCTGGTTATCAATGGAAGAAACAATCAGCCTGCAGGTACCCATACCATCATTTACCAAACATCAAATTCCAATGGTCCCGTTGGTACGCCCATCATCACCCATGGTATGAGTCGGCAATTCAAGCAATATAAAGGTAAGCCAATAAGGCTAAATCAGATTGAACCAACCAGAGGACCACTAACAAATCTAAGTGTTGGAAGAAAGAAGAAGTACAAGTTTTGTGTCCGTATGAAACATTTAGGGCAATCCACTTTTGATATTATTCCAGAAGGAAAAATTGTCATAAATGATAGCCAAGGAAATACAGAAACTATAGATTATAAATTAAACAGAAATACAGACCCTTGTTATTGGGACATTCTGGAAACTAGATTTGAAGGGGTTGCGCCATTTACCGTTTCCATCTCTTTACGAGAGGATCGATCTGGAGATGGCAATGATTTGGCCATAGATAATATCGCGATTATTAAATTAGATCCATGTCCTTCCAATGCTGCTGATTTTAATATCACCACAGAAACCAAAGCCGGTTACTTCTCGGTAAATGCTACGAGTTCGGCCTCTACTACCTGTCCTTATCCTGCCTGGACAGTTTGTGAAATTGATCCTTCTAATCCTAATGGCATGGATTGTATATCTGGAACGCGACTATATGCGCCTAATGCCTGGGCATTTCTACAGAATACAAATTTTTCAGGATATAACGGAACCGAAAATATAGGCAATACTTCTGCCGCTGGAAAATTTGAATTCGGGAAATTTTATAAAATCACAAAGGGAGTGTATGGTGATTGTAAAGCATGGACACAATCATCAATAATAGTCTATAAAATTCCAGGTTCAAACAATCGAGTTAGGAAATTTACGGAAAAAGAGTTTAAAAGAAAAAAGTCTCAGATTATGAAAGAGTTCCAAGCATCTAAGCAGAAGAAACAAAAAGGCAAATAACCAAATGATTAGCGCGTGTATTTCAAAGTTTCACTTTATTCTATGCAAAAAATATCACCTCTTCTTTGTACAGAAATAACCATTGTGAAGTTTTGAAATACACCATAGCACTGTTATACCAAAATTATTTTTTAATAAAAATTAAACCAATCCATCATGAAAAAATCCATTTTTAAACATATAATTCTTTTTGTTTTCTTCTTCCTCGGATCTTCAAATACAATGTTAGCACAATATTGCTGCTGTCCAACTTGTCCAGGTAATGCCTGCGTTCCCACAAGTTTTATAGGTTGTTTGTTCGCCTGTTTTAGTTGCCAGGGGAATCAAGGTGCAGTAACTTTTATAGAGTCAACTACCGAAAACTGTGTAGGTACAATATGTGAAACGGCACTGCCTGTGGAACTAATCTCATTTAGTGGAAAAGTTAACCGGCAAAAAACAGGAGTAGTCTTAAACTGGAGCACCGCGTCTGAGTTAAATAATAAAGGTTTTGAAATACTAAGAATTGATAAAGACCTTGTGGAGTGGGAAAGTCTTGGTTTTGTAGAAGGTAAAGGAACTACTAACTTAGAAAATCGTTATGAGTTTACAGACGAAAAAGCAAATTTGGGTAGGAATTATTATCGGCTGAAACAAATTGACTTTGATGGAGTTTCCGAATTTTCAAAAATGTTGAGTGTCGATTTTCAAAAACCAGGTGATATGGTAAGTATTTTCCCGACCCTGGTAAAGTCTGAATTGTTTTTCGAATTTTTAGAAATCCCAAACGACCATCCGCACATCCAAATTTTTGACTTAACGGGTAGAAAAATTTGGGAAGAACGAGTAGAAAGAATGGTGATCAACCTAGATGAGCTACCGAATGGACAGTATATTATTATGGTGGCCTATAATTATAAAGAATGGACTGGTCGGTTTGTGAAAGTCGGTGAGTAGGATTCATATTTACTATCACCAGATAAGGTAAAAGAATCCGACCGACGGCTTGACCTATTGATGCATATATTATTGGTCAACTTGAACCGGAATCAGTGGCACAGCTTGCTCCGGATTATGCAATGGGCTTAAAACGTTTGAAAAAATGTTGCATTTTTCGCTTTATCAATCCTGTTATTTTTGAAAAATAAAAAAGACACCTGGAGCGCAATTCATTCGCTGCCATCTGTAATACACGTCACACACTCCTGTTTAATTCGTTAATTTTCTCTCTCCGCATATCCATTGTTTTGTCCAGGTAATGTGCCAGACGCGGATTGCGTTCTATCATCGTCATGACCTCGGAAGGACTGATGGCCAATACTTCCAGGTCGCTCATTGCTAAAACGGAGAAAGACCCTGTTTTATCGGTAAAGAGGGTGATTTCACCAAAAAAGTCGCCGTTTTCCAGGGTGCTTATTTTTATCTGTTTACCATTTTTGTCCGTTGTTGACAGCCGGGCTTCTCCTTCGATGAGTACGTAAAGGGTGCCCGTCAAATCTCCCTGCCGGATAACATATTCTCCTTTTCCATAGTGTTCCAGTTCTGCTCCTCCGATTAAATCTTTGATATTATTATGATCAATTGGCAAGAGGCTGGGCAGCATACTCAGTACTTGATTTAAGCGAACAGATTTTTCGTCTGCAATAGATGTAGGATCCTTACGTTGATGGATATCCAATTGTGGAAAAGGAATGGTCAGGTCGTACCGACGGGAAGTGTACCATACCCGCGTCATAAAGTCATCCATGATTTCCTCGTGCGTCATATATCCCATAATGGCAAATTCGACCTCATAGACAATCTGTGAATCTGCGTACTCCGAGGTCTTTACTTCCGGTAGCGGGTCGTGCAAAATACCGGGGGTGGCAAGGCAGGTTTCCATCAGGGCATCTTTGACACGATTGGGGGCTATATCGTAAGCGAAACCCAGATTGACTTTTAAGATATGTGCTCTTGTCGGTCGGCTGTAGTTCTCAATAATCCCCTGCCCGATAACCAGGTGGGGTATGATGACCAGTTCGTTTTCCCGGGTCAGCAACCGAATAGCACGCCAATTCATTTCGATCACGGTACCAATATGGTCTTCTATTTTAATGACATCTCCTTCTGAAAAAGGTTTCTCGTAGAGTAATGCAATACCCGAAAACAGATTGCCCAGGGTATCTTGTAAGGCCAGACCCAAAACAAATGAGCCTAAGCCCAGGGCGGTCACCAGACCGCCCAAATCCGCGCCCCAGACCGCCGACAAAACAATGGCACCACCCAGCAAAACCATAAACACCCGAAAGATATCCAGGAATAACTGTGGTACTTTACTTTTAATCAGACTTCTTTCTCCTCCGGTAAAAAACAATACATTGATAATTGCTATCAAAGCATTGATAACCATAATCCAGATAATGGTCTCAATTATTTTAACAAAATTGGTATCTCTGGTATATCCGACCACCTGTGTAAAGACGATTGTAATTGCTGCTAAAGGAAGAATAACATTTCTAATGAGACGTATCGGAGGAGAAAGGTTGCGCTCTCTTTTATCCAGTCGATAGATAAGTTCATTGAAAATAATGACGAGTACGGGCACTCCAATAATTAAGAACAAACCGTAGAGATATCTATCCTGAGCAAAAAAATCATTGATGAGCATCAATATCCGTCACCATTTTATTAAATTGTTTTCCCAGTTCAGAAAACTCATCACTCCCTTCCACTTCAATACACGGTTACTGAAATTTCCTGCACTCAGTTTTCGAACTCCTTCTGTTAGTTTTTCAATCGGCTTGACAAACATGGCCGCCATATACATCGCAAGAAAAGTCACCAGCAAAGTAATAATACACATGGCGATAAAGACCTTTTTTTTCAAACCTTCAATGGGCAGATTGGCTTCCGCCTCATCTATTTCTGATAAGATGGCCCATTTCAGTCCATTCAATTTCAAGGGCGCATAAGCACTCAATACCGGTACACCCCGGTAATCTTTTATAACTTTAATATCCTTTTTGCCAGAGAGTGCTAATTCTACCCCTTCCGTTTTGACACGTTGCTGCAAGATGGTCGTACCAAGCCGGTACATCTGCTCTGTTTTTTCCTCATCGACCCCAATATCTTTCAAGGCTTGACTAAACCCCACCGTATCTTCTAAATAAAAGCGAGAAACGGAGCGCATTAAATAGTCTTCCCCAACGAGGTAAGTTTCTCCGCTTTCTCCCAGGCCATCTTCTTGCCAGTTTCTGCTGCCCGTCATAATATTATTTACCTCATCTATCGGCAATTGGAGAATGAGCGCACCGACTGTTTCGCTGCCTTCGGTGATGGTACGTCCAATAAAAGAGGCCGGCGCACCATAAGAAGGTCGATAGGATTTGTAATCCACTATTTGAGCTTTGCTGATATCCCGGTTGTCACGCAATTGTTTAGCGAGCGTGGCAAGGTTGCTTTGGCGATATGGCCCGGAGTAGAGATTGGTAGCGAAATCAGTTTCCTTATAAACAGAATACACGATATCCCCGGTTTCCAAATCGACTAAAAAGAGATCATAGAAACCAAATTTGGTCACAATGTCAGATAAAAAATCATGATACCTTTGATGATACTTAGTGTACTCACTTTTGTCATCCGCACCTCTGAGCAAATGCTTTTCACCGATTGGATTATTATTCTTTACGATGTATTCGTATTGCAGATAACAAGCGGATTGAGTGGTAGGATAATACAAGTCCGTGGAGGATTTGATTGGTATATTCTGAGAAAGTTTCTCTATGAATCTATCGTAGTGCATGGACAACTCCTGCCGGCAATTTACGGGCAGTTTGTCATTCGAAAGTTCACGGAATCCTTTTTTGAAATCCTTAAGAGCGTCCAGTACCTCCTGGTTGTCGGCCATGAGTTCGACAATCCCTTCCGTCTGCTTGAAATAGGTTTCGATTTGATATTGTTTAGACGCGCGAATGCCCTTGAGCTGGTCGAAACTACCTTCGATGATGGCCTGCTTACCATTTTGATAACCGATATATATCAAAACAAAAGCGGCAAAAGTACTGACCAGCAACAACATCAAAATAATCCGGGAGCGAATACTTAGAAAGCGAGTTTTTAATTTCATTGTTTCCTTTATGCGTTTAATCTACTTTAGACAAGCTCTTAATTCTAAGGAATGGCAAATAAATAAGTGCAGATTCTAGGCGAACTATTTTTGCATCAATCAAAGAAGCAAAATGGGAGTTATGCTGTGTATAATGACCATTTTGTTGATGCAGAGTGATGCAAAAAGAGGAAGTATAGAATCGT
>CAKZUV010000041.1 GCA_937921555.1 uncultured Saprospiraceae bacterium | reverse complement strand
AATCGGGATTTACCCAAAAAATGGGAGCGGGAGGTGGTTCTTCCCCCCGGGAAGTCAGAAGGGGAGCCGGGCAAAAAAACAAACAGCTACAACTCACCTCCCATCGCGCCCCCTGACCCCTGAAGGGGAACTTCCGCGCGCAGGTGACTGCTTTGATAACGATTTTTGCAAAGGAGTGATTTTGTTGTTTCGACCACTGAAAGCCATTGGCAAGAATGTCTAAAATCAATCGGGATTTACCCAAAAAATGGGAGCGGGAGGCGGTTCTTCCCTCTGGGAAGTCAGAAGGGGAGCCGGGCAAAAAAACAACCAACCTCCAATCAAACATCCAACTCCGTCAACCGCATCGCTTCGATGATTCTAATCAGCTTCGCCGCGTATTGTCGGTCCTTGCTGTAGCCTGCTTTTTGCAAACCATTTGCCCAACCCTGATAATCAGATTTATCCAACTTTAAAAGATGCTTGTATTTTTTTCCGGTTAGCAGTAAACTGTGTGCCCGGAAGCTCTCCCACGCGGTGTTGAAATTTCGGTAAAAAGATTTATGGGCTTCGGTTCCATGGTGGCTGCAATGTCCTTTCGGGCACTCTTTGGAAAAACACTGTAAACCAAAATGATTGTGGTTTTTGATAGCCAATGCATCATCTCCGGCATTGCTGTGCAGAATTGCCTGTGCTACGGTAATAGATGCGGGAACACCGTAACGACCCATTTCGGCCATAGCAACGGGAGCAAACCGACGGGCATAGGCCTTGCATTTGTTATTTAAGGTATTGATGGCCGATTCGCTTAGTTTGGCCGATTCGACCATTTCCGGGAATAACAAAAAACGAATATTCGGATGCGCCGCTACTGCTGCCGCTTTGGTTACAGCCCCTTCAGTTTCTGCTACGTTTCCTTTACTGACCGTATTTCGGATGAGGTCCGGTAGATTTCCCCAGCCAAACTGCTGGGTGGCCGTATTTTCGGGAGTCACTTTGGCATCCGATAATGGAACTGTGGCCGGGACAACTGTTGCTTTTTTGGTCTCTCCGGAAGGAGCAGATTGTGCGGGAACTGCATTGGGATTGGCGCGCATGCTGAATTCCATCGTGATGTCCTTTTGGGTCAGGATGAAAATGGCAAAGGCCAGGAGCGACAAATTAAACCAGTTCTTACGTAACCACTCTTTTGATTTTTGCAGATAAACCTCCCGGTGTTTTTGGTTAAAATTAAATTGAAGAGATTTCATGATACTTACTTTTTTAGATCGGATCGCTCGGATTCGGTAACTCTTTCAGGAGTATTTACCTTACCATTTGAATGTGTTTATTACTATTGTTGATCCTGTTATTTATTCGTACAGGACAAATATAAAACGAAAAGTTTTTAAAAACAACAAAATTAAAACATAAAGTTTTTTATCATAAGTATCTGATATAAAGGGTGTTATCAATCTGGTGACAGGTTATGTTCTATCCCACGAAAAAATTACACAACAAAGGGCGATGATCTGCCGGAGGTTGGTGGTCACGGAGATATCAAATAAAAGTTCTTTTAAAAAAAATTGAAATCAAAAACTTATCTTCGCAGAAAATAGGATGAATTTTCCTAGATAGTGTAATAAATACACTACTTTTGCAGGTAAATTTTTTAAAATATATTACAACCGGACAAAATCCGGAATCAGGACGAATACCTAACTTTAAAATAAAAAACATGATCGCCGTAATTGATAGTGGTTCTACCAAGGCAGACTGGAATTTTTTGTCCATAAACGCTTACCCGGTTTCTATCACCACGATGGGTTTTAATCCTTATTACCACGACGAAACGATTATCTTACCTAAAATCAAAGAAGCTTTTGATGGTAAGATAAATCCTCTGGAATTAACCAAAGTGTTCTTTTACGGAGCTGGTTGCAGTGATCCGTTGCGGAATAAGATCATTGAAGATGCCTTGCAAAAGTATTTTGTGAACGCCGAGATAAAGGTCGATCATGATATTCTTGCATGTGCTTTGGCGACCTGTCGGGATCAGCCCGGGATAAGTTGTATTTTAGGGACGGGGTCAAACTCCTGTTTATTTGATGGAGAAAAAATTATTGATAATGTACCGAATCTTGCGTACATATTAGGAGACGAAGGAAGTGGTGGACATCTAGGAAAACTGCTCATACAAGGGTATTTTTACCGGGAATTTCCGAATGATATTAAAAATGATTTTGAACAGGTCTACGGAAACGACCGGCAGGTATTCCTGGACAATATTTATATGAAACCCAACGCGAACGTCTATCTGGCCTCTTTTTCCAGATTCCTTTCTAACCACAAGGATCATATATACATTCAAAGCCTGGTCAGTCGTGCTTTTACATTATTTATCGAAAGACATGTCCGGAAATATAAAAATCATAACAACCTGCCGATTCATTTCATCGGCAGTGTGGCTTATCATTTCGGGGATATTTTAAAAATGGTGCTGGACGAACGGTCATTGCATTTAGGAACTATCATTAAAAAACCAATAGACAACCTGGTGGACTATCACATTGAGTTAGAAGGTTGGAAAAAAAGTAAGGTATAAAATATGGGAGCAAACATAAAACGTATTGCAGTTTTTACTTCCGGGGGAGATGCACCCGGTATGAACGCGGCTATCCGTGCGGTGGTACGGACCGCGACTTATCACAATTTACATATTTATGGCATTCGAAAAGGTTACGAGGGGATGATCAACGGAGAAATTATCCGGCTGGAAACCAGAATGGTCGGTAATATTATGCACCGGGGAGGAACCATGCTCAAGACAGCCCGGAGCGAACGCTTCCGGACACCGGAAGGCAGGCAGGCCGCCTACGAGTCGCTCATGGCCCACGATATTGACGCCCTGGTCGGAATCGGCGGAGACGGTTCTTTTACGGGATTGGAAATATTTTCCAAAGAATTTGATATTCCGGTAATGGGTATTCCCGGCACCATTGATAATGATCTTTACGGAACAGATCACACCATCGGTTATGATACGGCGGTTAATACGGCGGTGGAAGCAGCAGACAAAATCCGGGATACGGCCGATTCACACGACCGGCTGTTTTTTGTGGAAGTAATGGGCCGGCAATCCGGCTTCATCGCACTGAATACCGCCATCGGTAGTGGTGCCAGTAGTGTCCTTATTCCCGAAACACACCTGGAGATTGATTCACTGGTTAAAATGCTGAAAAAGGGAGTCAAAAGAAACAAACTGTTTAGCCTCGTTATCGTAGCCGAGGGGAATGCCAACGGGGGAGCGGCCGAAATTGCCAAATTGGTGCATGATAAATTTGATCATTATGATATCAAGGTGACCATTATCGGTCATCTGCAACGGGGAGGATCGCCTTCCAGCTTTGACCGGGTGCTGGCCAGTCGTCTGGGATTTGGAGCCATCGAAGGGTTGATCGCGGGCGAAGCCAACGTAATGTGCGGACTGATCAATAACAAGGTTTGCTACACGCCGCTGATTGATGCAATTAACAAGAAAAAAGATCCGGACCAGGATTTGATCAGAATGGCGGAGATACTGGCACTGTAGGTGGAGGAAAGCTTGACTTCCGGATATTTTAAAATATTGTGAAATAAGAAAATGGATTCAAACAAGCTCCTAATACCACCTGCTTCAACAATAAATACGGTTAAAATCCTGTTTTTAGATATTAAGTAATGGTCGAATAATAAGTTCCGCATTTTGGCAAGGGAATTTTGGTTCAAGATGAGGCAAAAAACGTAGACGATGCCATAGCATCGGCGAGGCTTTTTAACGAAATATTGGATCAAAAGAGCCAGCCATAAATCGGGAAGTTATTGTTTTACCATTACTTAGGTTTTCTAATAATATGCGCCGGTC
>CAKZUV010000040.1 GCA_937921555.1 uncultured Saprospiraceae bacterium | reverse complement strand
AAATACGATTCTATACTTCCTCTTTTTGCATCACTCTGCATCGTCAAAATGGTCATTATACACAGCATAACTCCCATTTTTCCTCTTTGATTGATGCAAAAATAGTTCGCCTAGAATCTGCATTTATTTATTTGCCATTCCCTTAGGATACTCGTAAACTTATATTTATCTTCCTCAAATTCTATCCTGTACTATCCTGATGATTTACAAAAAAAATCCTCTACTGCAAAATATACAGTAGAGGAAAATAAACCATCAATTACGAAATTGCTTAACTATCAATTACGAAACTGCTTAACTATCAATAAGGTTGATTTCTTACCGGATCGGCAAGATGATGACCTATTCCATTATTAAAGATATAATTATGATTTCTTACTCTTTCTCCCTGCGATGTAGCAGTTGCCGGTAAGGGAGCACCGGCTCTGTTAATGTCAATTCTCCATGTAAAGTCTCTTTTAAAAGCGATCAGACCGTCCTCACCAGGGATCATGGTTTGAAATAAATACCAAACATCGAATACTTCCAGCGTAGGCACCTGAGCGATGTAGGTGGTGACGATGTGATACCTTAGTACGGTTCGGAGTCTTTCCAGCTTTTCAGGCGTATCCACTCGTTCCAGCGTTTCCATGGGGGTGGCACCAACTCCAATGGTATCAGAACCAGTGATAATGTCGATAACATCATTATTTCCTAAAAAAGCGTTGTTGTTTAGTAATAAGTAGGTTCTATCGCTGGTACCGGTTTGATTGAATTCATCGACCATGTCTGCTTTTATAATAGCAGCCTCGAGGTAATTAAAATGCTCTCCAACGATACCACCATCATCGTTAAATTGAGTGGCTGATTGGATAAAATCCCAGGCCGTTCCATCCTCAAAAGGATTCCGGGCGTCTACTTCAGGTTCAAATTCAAAATTTTCCTGAAGTTGCAGATCGCAAGAGGCCAGCGTAACTATTAAAAGTAAGAAGGTAACTATATTTAAAGAACTTAATTTCATTTTATGTTATTTTAAAAATTAATTAATACCCTGGTGTTTGTTCCAGCAAAGGATTTTCGATTAAGTGATCGATAAAAACGGGGAAAAGTAACGTTTCCTCGGTTAAAGGTATTGCATCTGGACTAATGGTATCCAGTGCAGGGTTTAAAATCTGGATCGCTTTATTGGTTCTACGTAAATCCCACCATCTTTTTCCTTCTCCAAGCAGTTCCAATTGTCTTTCATCCAGGATGTAATTTTCCCGTTCGTCAATCGTTGCTCCAAATTCATCCGAGGTAGCATTTGGTAATAATCTGGCGGTTCTTACCTCATTTATCAGTTCCAGTGCTCTTTCTGTATTCCCCAGTTGATTTTCTGCCTCGGCCAGTAATAACAGTATTCCCGCATAGCGATAAATGACAATATCTGTATCATCAAAATTTCTGTTATAGTTCGTTCGATTCCATTTAGCAATTCTTGCTTCCCCTATTGGTCTGCTACTAAAAGATTCTACCTGACCTTCACGAGAAAAATAATACCGAAAATCACCGTATACAAATTCTAATGAATCCCGTAAGACACCCAGTGAGTCTGTGAATTCGACCGTTCTTTGCAATGGCGGATCAATCCCCGGATATTTCTCTTCCCAGAGTGTTCGTTCTATTGGGAATTTCTCCTGCCATTTGTTCTCTAATCCCGGAGACATATAGAATTGTGGAATACCCGAAAAAAAGATGGCCATAATGGCTGCTCTATTGGCAAAATTATCCCCTGGATTATCTCTATTTTCATTGATATCGTACCGAATAGAAAACATGAGTTCAGGACCTTCCTGGATTTTACCTCTACCGTCTGGTACGGCGGCGTTGGGTAAATTATTGTAAAATAAGTCAATCCAGTCATCTGCGTTATCTACTAAGCTATGCTCTCCTAATTCTATGATTTGATCTAAAGCTACTTTTGCTTTTTCATAATCTTGTAGCCACATGTAAACTTCTGCTTGTAAGGCCCAAATGCTGACTTTTGAAAATCTGAAGTCACTGGAGAATGTACTCATTAGTTCCTCTGCCATTAACATATCCGGAATGATTACATCGTTTATTATTCTGGAACCTTCCGTTTGTGGTTTTTCAATGTCAGCCAGTCCTTCGGTGGGTTCCGTAAAAAGGGGAACTGCTCCCCAAACCCGTACCGCATCGAAGTAAGCAAAGGCTCTAAGTGCGTGTGCTTCCGCCAAAAGATTCTGGTCGAAACCTGATATGGTTGGAATAAACTTAATGGCTTGATTCGCTCTGTTGATCATGTTATAAAGTGAATTCCATCTTAGAACAGCACCATTTCCATCAGTAAGATTTTGATTCACTAATTCTGCGCTGTTTTGGGTCGCCCCGCCTTGAGCCAGCACATAATTATCTGTTCTCAATTCTCCCCAGTAAAAATATTTGTCACCATAGGTAGATTGCATTCCATCATAGATGGCGGCCACTCCGGAGGCAGCATCCATATTATTTTTCCAAAAATTAGCTGGACCTATTTCACTGATAGGTTGTTCATCTAACAGGCCACTACAAGATACACTTAACATTGCGACGGACAGAAGCAATAGCGTAAGGCTGGCCATTTTTATATTGATAAATTTTATCATTTTTATAATTTTTAAATTATTACTTTACTTTATTTGAAATTTCAACCCAAAGATGATTTCGCGATCATTAGGGTATCTTAAATTATCCTGACCCGGCGTTAGCGGATTTCCTCTATTTCCTAATTCAGGATTAAAACCGATATAATTGGTCCAGGTCAAAACATTGTTGACGGCCAAACTAAAAGATACTTTACTGATACCTTTTATTTTCCCCACTAAAGGATTAGGTAAATCATAATTTAGTCTAATGTATCTTAGTTTGATAAAATCGCCAGGCGTAACAAAGAAGCTATTCGGTCTTTCCCGGTTTTGATTAACTCTGTTTAGTCTTGGATATACGGTTACATCTCCTTGTTCTCTCCAGGCACCTTCAATACGGTCAGGTCCGGGAGTTTCGAGCGATGAATTTAAGTCATTTCTAGCTTCGTCCCATCTTCTGTAGATGTCATTACCAAAGCTGTAATCAAAAAGAAAACTAAATCTAAGATTTTTATATTTCAAATCATTAGAAAAGCCACCAAAGAAATCAGGAAGACCATTTCCAATAACTTGTCTGTCCACGGCGGTGATATCAAAGTCGCCATCCAGGTCTTCCCAGATGATGTCACCACCTCTCAATACTTGTCCTGCATTTTTCAATTGTAAGACCTCCCCATCAGTATAGACCGCACCATTGAGGGTATAGCCCAGGAAGTTATTGGCACCGTCAAAATTAGGAGTTAGTCGTTCGCCATCCGGTGTATAAGCATTCGATTCATCGTAGGCGTAAACCCCTAAATTTTTAAAACCGTACATATTT
>CAKZUV010000039.1 GCA_937921555.1 uncultured Saprospiraceae bacterium | reverse complement strand
AAGGTGAGGGTAAGTGCTTGATTGTCAAGACGAAGCAAATTTTGAGGTTCGTAGCCAAAGCTACGGTGCCGAAAAATTTGTGAAGTATTGGCGGTCAATGACTTAGCCGTAACCATTGTGCTTCATTTTTAAACAGCTTCAAATTCTATAAAATAATAAAACCATGTCTGACCGTATTTCTATCCACATCGAAAATCACGTTGCCGACGTCCGTCTTAATCGTCCAGAAAAAATGAATGCGCTGGACGAAGAAATGTTTCAGGCAATTATTGCTGCCGGCAAAACACTGACCGACAATACTGCGGTGCGCGCCGTAGTCCTATCCGGAGCAGGAAAAGCGTTTTGCGCCGGACTGGACCTGTCTAACTTCGACTTCAACAATGCAGAAGGATTGGTCGGAAGCAAACTACTGGAACGAACCCACGGAATCGCCAACAAATGGCAACAGGTTGCGTGGCAATGGCGGGAACTTCCCGTCCCAGTCATTGGAGCCATCCACGGAGTTGCCTTTGGTGGTGGATTGCAAATCATGCTCGGTGCCGATATCCGCTACATTGCCGCCGACACCAAATTATCTATCATGGAAACAAAATGGGGCATCATTCCCGATATGGCGGGCACCCAGATCATGCGACACCTGATCAGGGAGGATATTGTTAAGGAACTTACTTATACCCACCGGGTATTCTCCGGGACGGAGGCGGTACAATACGGTTTTGCGACCCACGTAGCCGAAGACCCACACGCCGCAGCGATGACCCTTGCCCGGGAAATTGCCAGTAAAAGTCCGGATGCCATTGTGACGGCCAAACGCGTCATCAACGCTGCACCTTATTTAAATCAGGAGGAAGGTTTACTACTCGAATCAAAAGCACAACAGGATATTTTATTAAAAGAAAACCAACTGGAAGCCGTTTTTTCGGGGATGCAGAAACGGCCGGGGAAGTTTAAGGACTTCCGATAAATGCTGGGATTTTTGTTAAAACAAATTCTAAATTTGTTGGTTCAAAAAATATTCTGTAGTTTTAAAATATATTGATTATTGTTTCTGCAATATTTCAATATTATTTATCTCCAACAATAATTAAACTAATGAAAAACCTCCTGCCCCTGTTCACCTTTGCCTTGTTCCTTTTATTTCATGCATCATCTACCGCTCAGGATGTAACGTTCAGTCAGTGGGAAAATATGCCGCTTCATTTTAATCCGGCCCTGACGGGAGATTTTGATGGATTGGTCAGAATTCGTGGAAAGTACCGCAACCAGTGGAGTTCAATATTGGGAGACGACGCTTTTAAAACCAGCGCCGTTTCGGCAGAATATAAATTTAATAAAGGTGAATCACGAAAGATCAGCCTGGGGTTTCACAGTATTTTTGACAATGCCGGTGAATTGAATTTCAGAACAAAAACATTCAATCTCTCTTCCTCCGTTGTGCAGCATTTGGGAGATCTGACCGGGGCGCACCACTCCATCGGGATCGGACTTAACGCCGGTATCGGAAACCAAAAAATAGATACGGATAATTTCCGCTGGGGATCAGATAATCCGTTCCAGATGGGTCCTCCGGCACCAGTCGAAGAATTGAACTCGAAAGTTAGTTTTACAGATTTTTCTGCGGGGCTGGTCTGGAATTATGTGACCACCACTCGTTTTTCGTTTCAATTAGGCGCGGCAATGCACCATATTAACCAGCCAAACTTATCCTTTTCTCAGAATGATCAGGACAAACTTCGCCACCGGTATAATTTACATGGACAAGTAGAAATTCCTGTTTCTAAAAAACTATCCGCCGTTCCTTCTTTTCTCTTTGCCTCCCAGTCTTCTATCGAACAATTACTATTTGGTCTTTCCGGAAAGTATTATTTTAAATCTGCCAACGCCAATTTTTTACAACTGGGTTTACTGGGAAAAACAACGGATAACTTTTTCGGAACCCGTCTGAATATCTTTGTACTCTCTGCTACCGTTGAGATCAATTCTATACTCATCGGTTTTTCTTATGACCATTTCGATGCGGTACTAAACAGCAAAGCTTACGAATTTTCCGTTGGTTATACTATTGGGAATAAATAAAAGTAAGAGATGTTTAAAATTTAGTGGTAACAAAAAAATTACAAACTTCCCCGCTCGTACAACGCAATATGCTCTTCCCGGACCAATTGCATAATCACTGCTTCATCTGCCGGACGTACCTTACCTTTTACGGCCACAACTTTACCCGCAAATTCCGCTTCCGGATTGCCACTAAAATTTGAGAGATCTTTTTTGGAAATGTAAAATGAGAAAATCTGATTTGGAAATTTTTTGTCCAGGTTAAACCACAAATTTCCACTGCGACTGTAGCGCGTACTCACCACGGTACCACAAACCGTAATTTCTTTGTTGGCTTTTGCGTGCTGTTTGGCTTGCACCGTATTGAAATGCCCGGCGGGAAGACTGGGCGGATAAATTGGTTCGACATCGCCCTTTACTACGTCCGGCAACCAGTGTGCTTTATCAAGGGTACTTTCGATTTCTGCTTCGTTCGCAATTTTATTAAAAAAATTCAATCCGGTCAGTGCTTCCACCTCGTCTATCGTTTTTGCAAAAGAAATCAACGGATAAGTGATCTTTTGATTAGGCATTAAAAACCCAATTGCTTTGCCTGCTTTTAAGTCCAGCACCACCTTAAAATACATCTCGGGAATGGCTACTTTATTGATGCTGCGTTCGATGGTGGGCAGCCCCTCTTTCAGTACCGGTCCCGTCACGATATACAACTGTGTAGTCGGATGATCCTGCATGTAACCACGGATCGTTCCTTCGAGTTCCGCCCAGCTTTCCCGGTTGAACTCCGGACGCTGCGGAGACATATTGGAGTAAAAATAGCTTTCGGACAAGGCCTTTTTTGACCAGCGAAAATCGGCTGAAGGCGCGAGATGTCCCCGGTCAAAGCCAAAACCGTCATATTTAAAAGTACTGTCTTTTTGCAAATATTTTAAAAAATAATCCGCTTCTACTGCCGTCCCCGTTTTTACCAGTGGATCTTCCCGGAAATCATTACTGCGATGCGCGGTACCTTTAATCACGTCGGGCGTCAGAATATGCGCCACCCATTTTGCTTGTTCGTACGCCTCTGCGTATTCGAGAAAAAGGGCGCTGTGCCGGATATAGTTTTCAGAAGGTAAACCGACGGCTTCCAGGTCCTGATGAATCCGACTCAGTTTAGCGGTTTCTACTTTTTCCCGTAACACTTCCTGCTGAAGCGAAAGTTGCTCAATCTGCTTTTCCAATGCCTTTATTTCTGCGTCGATTGTCTGACCGGATAGTCCAAAGGCGATAAACAACAGAATGGTAACAATCTTGGTTTTGAACATAGTATTCACGAATTTAACAACTTCACACCCAACAAAGTTAAGTAATTCAGCTATCAAACGAAAGTTTCCCGACTTTTCGGATATCTGTTCTTTCGGATATTTTTCCACGGTTGGCTCCGATTTTACGGTTGAATTGCTACCTTTGTATCTTATGAAAAATTTAGCTGAGTTCGAAACGGAACGGCTCCGCCTGCTAGCAATAACCACCGCAGATGCACCTAACCTACTGGAGTTGATGAATACGCCAAAATGGCTCAGATATATCGGAGATCGTAAAATACATTCCATCCCGGATGCCGCTCGTTATATTACCGAAAAAATAACGCCCCAGTTTGAAAAATTAGGTTACGGGAATTATAAAGTAATCCGGAAATCCGACGGCGTTTTTCTTGGAAACTGCGGAATCTACGACCGCCCGGGCCTCGAAGGAGTCGATATCGGATTTGCCTTTTTACCGGCCTATGAAAAAAAAGGATACGCCTACGAAGCGGCCCTAAAAATGAAAAAAGAAGGGTTCGGAAGATTTGGAATTGAAACCATCTCTGCCATCACCCTGCCCTCCAACCTCGACGCTCAGAAATTGCTGGAAAGACTGGGTCTGACATTCGTCAGAATGGTACGGCTCAAAGACGAGGAAGAGGAATTAATGTTCTATCAGATTCATAAATCAATCATTTTAAAAAAATAAAAACACCCAAAACAATGTACTTACTAGGATATGATCTCGGCAGTTCTTCCATCAAAGCCGCCCTCGTACGGGCTGATACTGGTAAAACCGTCGCCGTCGCTCAACACCCTGAGGTCGAAATGAATATAGTCGCCCACCAATCCGGCTGGGCGGAACAGCATCCGGATACCTGGTGGAAAAATGTTTGTCTGGTTACCAGTAAATTATTGGCCCGGGCAGGTATTGCCCCTTCCGATATTCAAAGTATCGGGATTGCTTATCAGATGCACGGCTTGGTACTGGTAGACAAAAATCAAGAGGTGCTGCGACCAGCCATCATCTGGTGTGACAGCCGGGCTGTGGAAATTGGCAATCAGGCTTTTCAGGATTTGGGGGAAGAAAAATGTCTGAGCCATCTGCTCAATAGTCCGGGCAATTTTACCGCTTCCAAACTCAAGTGGGTTCAGGAAAACGAACCCGATATTTACCGGCAGATTGATAAAATTCTTTTACCGGGAGATTATCTGGCCATGAAACTGACGGGCAACGCAGTCACCACTATTTCCGGATTGAGTGAGGGAATGTTCTGGGATTTTCAAGCGCATGATATCGCTGATTTTCTGCTCGATTATTATAAAATTGACAAAAAACTAATTCCGGGTATCACCGATACTTTCAGCGAGCAGGGACAACTGCACCAGGCGGCGGCCACGGCTACCGGCCTCACTGCGGGTATTCCCGTTACTTACCGGGCGGGAGACCAGCCTAACAATGCTTTTTCACTGGGCGTGGTTAATCCGAATGAGATCGCAGCTACGGGTGGCACTTCCGGTGTGATTTACGGGGTGGTAGATCGTCCGGCCTATGATCCACAGTCCAGAATCAATGGTTTTGCCCACGTCAATCATCATTTTCAGAAGCCCCGGCTTGGGCTGATGCTTTGCCTCAACGGAGCGGGCATTCAGTATGCCTGGCTAAAAAAACAAATGGGTGATCCGGGTATTTCTTACGAAAAAATGGAAACCATGATGGGTCCCGTTCCGGTTGGTTCGGATGGTCTCCGTATTCTTCCGTTTGGAAACGGTGCCGAACGAATGCTGGTCAACCGGCACCTGGGCGCACAGATAAATAACCTGCAATTTAACCGGCATACCAAAGCTCATTTTTTCCGGGCGGCACTGGAGGGAATTGCTTTTTCGTTTGTTTATGGTTTTAAAATTTTAAAAAAATCAGGACTGAATCCTGCCGTTATCAAAGTAGGAAATGACAATCTGTTTCAATCAACCATTTTTTCGGAAACCCTCGCAAATTTACTGGGTTGCAAAATAGAAATTATCAAAACCAACGGTGCCGCAGGTGCCGCAAAAGGTAGTGGCATTGGTAGCGGTTATTACAAAAGTTTTGCGGAAGCGGTAGCTACCAATGAGATTGAAAAAGTCTACCACCCGCTTCAAAAAGATTCAGCATATTCAGCGGCCTACCAGGTATGGGAGGAAGATTTGGAAAAATTAATTAGATAAGGAATGTTAAATAAATAAAATAGAAAATCCCACTAAACCAATAGCAGGATTCTCCTAAGATGTTATTCACTAAATCTTAAATCAATATTTTTTATTTATCTGAAGCGTGCGGTTACCCGTACTCCGGTACTAAACAAGTTAACGGAGCCTGTTCCGATTCCGGTTAAAGGAATTTTAGCATACGGTGAAATTTGTAAACTGGTATGTTTTCCAAAGTTTCGTTGGTATCCAAAAGATACCTGACCTACTCCCAGCAGATGATTATTCTCCATTTGACCATTCCAGTTGGCTTTTAAATCGGAACGGGTAATTGCAGGATCGTAGATGAAATCGTACCACTCGTTACTCATCAGATAGGTCGTTGCTCCTAAACTGGCAAACCATCCGTTTTCTTTGGCATCATTGAAGTAATAATTGAGCGCGAGCGGAATTTCAATCACTGTACATTTACTTGAAAACTCCATCGGAACTATTTCGTCCGTCCAAAACCCTGGTCCTGCTTTATAGTTGGATCCGGATCCCAGATATTTTTTCTTACTCACTCCTACTCCAGTGATCAATTCAAAATGTTTATTCAGTTGATAGCCTACTTCCAATCCTAGATAATAACCTGCTTTTGCTTCTCCAAATCCACCGACAAATGAAAATTCAGGCCCGATACTAAGTCCTACTGAGAACCGATTGGCTAGCTTTGTTTTCCCAGCATCCGGGTTTTTCTCTGATTCCGTTAATTCGATTACAGGAAGTAAATTCGTCCGATATGCTACGGATTTTTCCGGAAGCACTGTCAATATTCCGGAGGGCAGCATAACGGTTTCTTCCTCAATCACTGTTGCCGCTTTTGCTGGCGTGATCTCAGAGGTTGATTCACTTAAATCCTTAGTTCCAGAAGTAGAAGTTTGGGTTAAAAGGGCCGGGGTTAGTTGTTGCTTTGGCTTGACGGTTACCTTAATCGCCTCGTTATTTGAAACTGATACAGGGTTGTTATTTTCCACAGGGTTGAGAATCGTTTCTGTGGTCAAGTCAGCGGCAGCGTCTACCCCGGCAAGATTATTAACAGGGTCTATTCTTTCTGTTGTTATTTTTTCAGTAGCGGTCTGATCGGATACTTCTTTTTCTGTCAAATCACCCGTAGCAGACAAAACAGTTGTAGTGCCTGCTTCTGCCGATGGTGCATTTACGGAATCGGTCCGTAAGGGCGGCACAGATTGATTGGCGCCGTACTGTTTTACACCAAATATACCGACCATTACCGCAATCCCCGCAAGCAGCCACCAGCCAACGACCCCTCTGTTCCTCTTTTTTTCCCGGTCGTCCAGCATTTCATTCATGGATGCCCAGGCATCTTCCCGGTACGTAAAATCGTACCGTTCTGACCCTTCCTGAAAAAGAGCATCCAAATCTTTATTATTAAATTTATCCATGTTGCGTTACTTTTAAATGATCCAAAACCAATAGTTGCAGTTTTTGTCTAGCTTTGGAAAGATTCGATTTGCTGGTTCCAACCGAGATGCCTAGTTTTTCAGCAATCTCTTCGTGTTTAAAACCATCAATCACATGCATATTAAAGACGGTCCGGTAAGCCGTTGACAGGGATTGTACCATCCCGATTAACTCTTTGTAACCAATCCTGCTAAGGATATCTTCCCGGCCACTAAGGTTATTTACTTCGTCTATGTCTGTGTGCATCAGTATCTTATTTTCTTTTTTTACGTAATCGATTGATGTATTTACTACTATTTGCCGGAACCACGGTTTAAAGGGACGGTCCTGGTCAAACTTATGGATACGATCAAAAACTTTCAAAAAACTGTCATTCAGGATACTGATTGCTCCGGCTTCACTTTTGGCATACCGAAATCCAATACTCATACCGTAACCATAAAAGTGCTTATAAAGCCTTTGCTGATCTTCACGGTTTCGCCGCCTGCATCCTGCTAAAATATTCGTTAAATTCTGATTCATTCGTAAGTTAAATTCCCGGTTCTCACCCAATACCGTATTTTTTATAAAAAGGTTGCCTGCTCACCAAAAAATTTTTCTCAAGATACGACGTCCCTTACCTAAAATACTGTCCCAAACATTATATTTATTCCTCAAAGGCCTCTAATATCGAAAAAATGTCTGCTAAGGGACACGTCCGGATTCAGAACCATTTTCCAATCACTGCGTTATAAGATTCTAATCGAATTAATTTACATTATGCCTAAAATATCTGACCTCATCGGTAATACCCCCCTGGTGGAAATACGCCGGATTATCACTAAAGACAGCGTGACTGTTTTTTCTAAATTAGAAGGCCAGAATCCCGGTGGCAGCGTCAAGGACCGGGCCGCCTACGGAATGATTTCGATGGCACTCGACCGGGGTGATATCAAAAAAGGAGATCATCTGGTCGAAGCAACGAGCGGAAATACCGGAATCGCCCTGGCCATGATCGCCTGTGAGTACCAATTGCCCATCACATTGGTTATGCCCGAAAATTCTACGCAGGAACGGGTAGATACCATGCGGGCCTACGGCGCCGAAGTGATTCTTACGCCCGCCAAAGGGACCATCGAATATTCGCGCTCGCACGCCGAAGAACTTACCCGTACCAAGGGGTACGTGATGCTCAATCAATTTGCCAACGATGATAACTGGCGGATGCACTACCAAACTACCGGACCGGAAATCTGGCGCGACACCCACCAGAAAGTCACCCATTTTGTGTCCAGTATGGGAACTACGGGAACGATCATGGGCGTATCCCGCTACTTAAAAGAACAAAATCCGGATGTAAAAATTGTCGGGGTACAACCACAGGACGGCAGCCGTATTCCCGGAATCCGGCGATGGTCTCCGGAGTTTCTACCAAAAATATTTGAAGCCAGCCGCGTAGATCAGATTATTGATGTCTCCGAAACGGAGGCCAAAACCATGATGCAGCGAATGGCCAGAGAGGAAGGTATCTTTGCGGGCGTGAGCAGTGGTGGTGCTTTGGCTGCTGCCGAAAAACTGAGCCAGCAAATCGATCAGGGCTTAATTGTCTGTATCGCCTGTGACCGGGGAGACCGGTATCTGAGTTCGGGCGTTTTTGGATAACTTACCGGCGGGTTGTTCTATACTTCCGTCTGCTTATTTTTATTATTATAGAAAAGCCAATCGGCCAACTGGTATCCTTAGCGTATTTTATTAAATTTGCGAAAAAAAATACATGATAACCGTAGAAAAGATTCCTTTTGACCAGGTACCCCAGTTCAGTGACCGCGATGTTGCTTACGTAGCCGATGACGAAAAACTCCGTCCGTTCTACAAATATCCGGTAACCCTGGAGGCTTTTGCCGAGGTTTTTAAAGACAAGGCAAAGGATCAAACGGATCGGGCTACGTTGGTGAAGGTATTAAAAAATCAATATCTGCCACTTGCTACGGCTCCGGCAGTGGTTAAAAATATCGAATCGCTGGCAAATAAAAATACTTTTACGGTGATTACGGCCCATCAGCCGAGCCTTTTTACGGGACCGTTGTATTATATTTATAAAATAATTTCCACCATCAACCTGGCGCGCCAGCTCAACGAACAGTATCCGGATTATCACGTGGTTCCGGTTTTTATTACCGGAGGGGAAGATCACGATTTTGAAGAAGTTCAGAAAGCAAATATTTTTAATAAAACACTGGTCTGGGAAAACGAGGAATCCGGTTCGGTGGGCGCGATGAAGACGGAGAGTTTAAAACCTGTCCTCGCCGAACTGAAAGACCTGCTGGGTACCAATCCCCACGCGGAGGAAATCTATCAGCTGCTGGAAGATGCGTATACCAACAATAAAATTTATGCGGACGCAACTATCCAGATGGTCAACAGCTTATTCGGAGCAGAGGGTCTGGTCGTCGCGGGGATGAATAATCCGGATCTTAAACGGGGTTTTATTCCCATTATTACCGAAGAACTGATCCAGCAAAAATCGCACGAACTGGTCGAAGCCACGAGTAATCAACTCAACGAGGCGGGCTTTAAGACACAGGCCACTCCCCGTGAAATCAATTTGTTTTACCTCCGGGATCAAATCCGGGAACGTATTGTTTTCGACGAAGGTTATTATCACGTTTTAAATACCGATTATAAATTTAACGAGACCGAGCTGCTCGTCGAAGTAAACCAGCATCCGGAACATTTCAGTCCCAACGTAGTGATGCGTCCCCTTTATCAGGAAAAAACTTTTCCCAACCTGGCCTACATCGGCGGGGGCGGTGAACTGGCTTACTGGCTGGAACGAAAAAGTCAGTTTGCTCATTTTAAGATCAATTATCCGATGTTGATTCGCCGGAATTCGGTCCTTTGGCTGGATCGGGGAATGAGTAAAAAAATGGATAAACTGGATTTAAAAGTGTCCGATATTTTTATGGAAACAGAATCCCTCATCAAGATATTTTTAAAAAGAATTGCCGACGAACCGCTTCACCTGAAACCGGAAAAAGCGCAGCTCGAAAAGATGTTTGACGATATCGCCGAACGGATCAAAGCCATCGACCCCACCCTCGAAGCAACCGTCAAGGCCGAAGGGGCCAAACAAATTAAAAGTCTCGAAAATCTGGAGGGCCGGCTGATGCGCGCCGAAAAACAAAAGCACGACGTGGCCGTCAATCAGATTCGGGCCATCAAAGACAAATTGTTTTTTAGCAACGGCCTGCAGGAAAGACGGGATAATTTTTTATCTTTTTATGTAAAATATGGTCCCGGTTTTTTTGAGATTTTAAAGAAAGAACTGAATCCGCTGGATAAGCGTTTTGTCGTAATAAAGGATACGGCGGGTTGATCGTAATAATTTTCAAAGGGTGGACCTTAGGTTTACCAAACTTTTTTTGAATCTTTATTTTTAGCTAAAATCTTGGCAGATAATTTTGAGTTAAGTTTGGTAAAGCTAAAGACCATTTTTAACACCACTTTAAGCATCTTTAATAAGAAAATATCGTTAAGTAATGGTAAAACAATAACTTCCCGATTTATGGCTGGCCCTTTTGATCCAATATTTCGTTAAAAAGCCTCGCCGATGCTACGGCATCGTCTACGTTTTTTGCCTCATCTTGAACCAAAAT
>CAKZUV010000038.1 GCA_937921555.1 uncultured Saprospiraceae bacterium | reverse complement strand
ATTCTACGGTGCAGGTTGACTGTCCGCTGAGCCGTATACGAATCATTTACGATGGGGAGATGGGAACCTGGGAAACACCTGTTTTGTGCGACAATCTACCCATTCCGCTCGATACCCTTGATTTGGGTCGCCCTTTTCTGCTCGGTGATCCAACGGTAAATACCGTTCATCCGGCTGCCCGTCCGGATTTAAAAATTTTCCCTAATCCCTGTCAGGACTATTTCCGGGTTAATTTTCCGTCCAATTCCAGTTCGTCCTATCAAATCTTAACGCCTTTTGGCCACATCGTACAAGAAGGTATCCTGGAAAATAACCTCGTTTTGGTCAAAAACTTACCAAAAGGTTTATTCAGACTAAAAATTCTTACCAGAAATAAATTATATTTTATTAATTTTACCAAAATCTAGGGTACGTGCACCAGTATAATTAATTCTGGTTAACAGAATTAAGATTATTGGTTTACGTGATAGAGCATAATAATTAATATCCCTTCCCCATTTATTCTATCGGAAGAATACTGATCCAGTATCTGACTTTTTCCGTATGTACTGAACAGTTTGTAAACAACTTCAAACTGGAAATACTATTTCAAACAGGTCATTTCTTGGAGATGGCGATTAAACGGATTAAAAACATCAAACGACTTTTTTACTAATCAGCCCGGTAAAAAGAGGTCATACCTGATTCGTAATCTGTTTGATCAACATTTCTCGTAAATCCCGTACCCACATTGCGCATGCTGTCGGGCATTAAAGTAGTGCACTTTTGAAAAAACAAAAAACGTTTAACAATCATATATTTATATATAAAAATATTTTACTTTTTACAAAGAGAGAATAAAACAAAAACCTATGAGTTACCCCCCCAGTCAACTAACAGATGCCGATATCGTGTTATTAATCAAAGAAAGAAACATAAAAGGCATCAATGCACTCCACGAACAATACGGAAGCTACTTACTACGATTTGTGAGTGAGATTATTAACAGCAGATATTTTTCAGAGGTGGCTTTACAAAATGCCTTTATGAAAATCTGGAATAATATTGATTCCTTCTCTAAGAAAAAAGGAAGATTTATTACCTGGGTGATTAATATTTCCAGGAATTCGGCGATCGATGTGATGCGTTCCAAGCATTATAAACAAAGTATGAAACTGATCAGCCTTGATGCGGTTGTTCACCAAAAATCTTCCTATAGTTTTGACCTGAAAATTGAGAATATGGATTTGCGGGAAATCGTAACTACCCTTGATCCCAAATACCGCGAACTGATTGATCTGGTATATTTTGAAGGTTACACGCATATCGAAGTCTCAGAAGCGCTTGGTGTTCCACTGGGAACGGTAAAGACCCGAATCAGAAAAGCATTTGGAGATTTGAAAGTCATCTTAAGCTAAGTACACAGTGTACCAAGTGCACCGTAAAACAATGATGCTACCTGGGACTCAGTGCCTCCTTTTTCCGGAGATCATTGGCGGTAACCAGTGACCGTAAAACTTCGTACATTTTCAACGCCAGTGTTTTACGGTCGAATGCTTTGGCCAGCTTAATACACCCTTTTTGAAAATCAGCATACTGGATTTTATTCTCGTACATACTTTCGAGTTTGGCTAAAAAATCCGTTTCATTTTCCGGTTCAAAGGCCAGCCCCGCTCCAAAAGATTCGACGACTGCTTTGGCCTCTCCTTCTACTCCCAGAAGAATAGGTTTTCTCATGGCCGCATTTTCAAAAATCTTAGAAGGAAGCACCTTTTTAAAAGTGTCCGTCCGCTTGAGCTGTACCAGCGCTACGTCGGTGATACTGATATGCTCAGGAACGGCTTCTTTAGGAATCGCGTCCAGCATTGTCACGTTGGATAATTGCAATTGTTTTACTTTCTGCAACAATCTGCCTTTCATGGCACCGTCTCCTACAAACAAAAAATGGATGGCCGGATTAGTTACTTTTACCGCACATTCCAGAATAAAATCCAGATTATGCGCCATGCCGTGGGTACCAATATAACCAACGATAAATTTATTTTGTAAATTCAGCTTTTCTAACAATGGCCGGGATTTTTCCGTCAAATTGTACTTATGTAAATGCACGCCATTTTTAACAACATGGATACGATTATTGGGAACTCCACACTTAAATATTCTCTCTTTAAATGAATCCGTGTTAACCACCACCTGATCCGCGTTTCGGTATAAAAACAATACCACCCGATCAATCATTTTCAGTATCTTACTTTCCTCCATCGCTCCCACCGCCTTGATGGATTCGGGCCATAAATCCCGGATTTCCAACACCCACGGGCGGCGCTTAAAAAAGGAAGCCCAAAAGCCACCTACGGCTGTAAACAACTGAGGAGAAGTTGCCACAATTACGTCGGTCCGGACGAAAAGGCTCGCGATAAATCCCATGATACAAAAACTGATATAATCCAGAATCCTACGGAACATTCCCCGGTTAGGCGAGATATAGGTCCATACCCGGATGACCCGGATTCCGTCCATTTTTTCGGACTGCCAGAGTTTGTTTTTATACCCCGGAAATACTTCTCCTTTCGGATAATTGGGAGTACAGGTGATGACCGTCACTTCTGCACCTTTCGCCACCCACTCCACACAATGCTCATAGGTACGGGAAGCCGGAGCGTTGCTCTCGGGTGGAAAATTATCGGTTAAAAATAATATTTTCATGTCAATTTAATTATTGTACGCAGCCTGTTTTTAAATCGCACAATGGCTCGCATGGCCTCCGTTGTCTGATTAAATCCGGTAGCCAGCAGATAAGGCATCAACCTGATCTCATCCGCATTTTCAAAATGAATAGTCCCAAATTCTCCAATCACTACCTGGTCCTCTAACTGTAGAAAAGCCGCAGGATGAAAATGAAAAAAAGCGGTTCCTTGGTGTCCTCCCGTCAGCGTATCTTCTATTTCCAAATGTTGATCATCATAGAAAAAAGTCCGGCGATGTTCACAATTAATTCGACGGTAACCGTCATGAGTGGCCGTAATTTTTCCGGCTGTTTCTTCGAGTTGTGTAATCTTTGCCCGGCGCGCCACCCGGAATCCACCCCATACTTCGGACTGCTCCAGATCACTGACAGTCAGTGTATTATGTGCCGACGTCGAACGTTCTTCGGTTCTGCGATTATTTTTTTCGTAGGTAGAGATTCCCGTATCTACCAGCAGTGGCTGATCGCGGTGATAAAGCAAAAAACTAAAAGTATCACTGTGGGCGTGTCCGGGAATATAATCCGGTCCAACGTTTCCCACGTCCACAAGCAGTTCGTAACCAGACATTTTTATTTTCCGATAACCGGATGTTTTCAAAGGTTTTGTCTCGGGGGAAATCCCCAGTCGGGCGGCGTAGTTTTTTAGTGTTTCAGTTGTTGGTGCTACGCCGTTGGCACTGTCATTGACTAGCGGCATATCTCCGTTGTGGAACGTAATTTGCATCATCCAGCCCAGCATCAACTCCGCTTTGCTAGTTAATAAATTTGTAATATCATCGCCTGAATTCCCCGGATTATTTTTTATTAAATTAATACAATCCAGTATTCGGAACAACATCAGTTGATGATACATTGGACTCAATTCAAAGTGGCCACCGTCCGAGAGTATTTGCTCGTTTAATTGTTCCACCAGAATTTCTCTGGCCAGTTTCAGGACTTTCTTATCCGAAAAATAATGGCCACCAAAGAAGAGCGCAAAACCATTTTCCAACAAATGATTTCCAAGCAGATGATACTCCGGTTTTTTGTAAAGCATTTGTAATTGACCGTACAACGACTGGTCAATTTTATGATCCTGAATTTTATGTTTTACAATAAATTTAATCCAGAAAATAATCCGTAACGAAATCGGAAAAGGTTCCAGTCCGTCTTTTATCGTCGCTTGCTGCGAAATGAAATCATGGATTAATTCCAATCCTTTTTCTTTTGGAAAATTGGGTTGACCCAAAAATTCAAAATAGGTTAAATTATACGTCCAGAGTTTTCCATGACCAGCAAAATTCCAGTCGATCTTATTTATAAAATCATAGTGGATATTCAAAAAGTTAAAGTGATTATTTCCCAACCAGGAAGTGTACGAGGGTATCGAATCCTCCAATTTTAAATCCCACTGACCGGGAAGAAACATTCCGTTCGGATCGGGTGAATTGATTCCGGATGACAGGCTATACCGTAGGCGATATTTTATCTGCGTCCATTTTAAAAACTTCAGTGTATGGTAATATCGGCTCCAGGTGTTAAGCATTCACCGTTGGTTTAGGTTGTTTGTTGTCAGCAGACAGGTACCCCAGTTCGTTCAGTAAATACCCGACGATACGTGTCGCCGCCTTGCCATCCCAGAGCGGTGGAATAATGGAATCTATTTGTTTTCTCTGAAGGGTCTGATCGACTACCGCCAGAATTTTTTCTGCGTCCAGTTCGGGAATCAGCACGTTGGTTCCCAGCGTAATCGTGACGGGTCTTTCGGTAGAATTGCGAAGCGTCAAACAAGGTACCCGCAGAAAAGTAGATTCCTCTTGTATTCCGCCCGAATCCGTGACAATCAATGCCGCGTTGGTCATTAGATTTAAAAATTCCAGGTAGCCCTGTGGTTCCAGAATTGTCAGATTGGGAATGCTGCGAAAGCGTTCTTCCAGCCCGTATTTTTTCAGGTGTTTAGCGGTACGTGGATGCAGCGGAAGCACCACCGGCATTCGTTGGCAAACGCCAGCAATCATCTCTACCACAGTACGAATCTTATCGGCCTGATCGACGTTGGCGGGACGGTGCATGGTCATCAGAATATATTCTTTTTTTGTCAAGCCCAGTTTTTCCAGCAACTCCATCTTCACCGCTTTTTCCTGATAGGAACACAACGAATCGATCATGACATTTCCAACAAAAAAGACTTTTTCGTCCGGTACATTTTCTTTGGCCAGATTAATCATTCCGCTCTGTTCGGTCACAAACAAATAGTCAGAAATGCTATCGGTCATAATCCGGTTCAACTCCTCCGGCATCCCCCGGTCGCCACTGCGCAGGCCCGCCTCTACGTGCGCAAGTTTGATATTTAATTTTTTGGTGACCAGCGCACAAGCCAGCGTAGAATTAACATCACCGACGACGAGTACCAGGTCCGGTTTTTCCTGTTCGACAATTTTCTCAAACTCCATCATGATTTTTGCCGTGATCACCGCGTGCGAGCCGCTCCCCACACCGAGATAGTAATCAGGTTTCGGTAATTCCAGCTGATCGAAAAAAATAGTACTCATCCGTTCGTCGTAGTGCTGCCCGGTGTGAATGACTTTGGAGGTCACATTGGGATGTTGTAAAAATGCCCGGTGTAAGGGGGCGACTTTCATAAAATTAGGACGGGCACCGACGATATTGAGTACTTTCATGAAGTGTTTGTTTCTACTTTTATATACGTAAAATCAACTAGTCGTGGATTGGTCTTTTTTGCTGGTTGGTCCGTTTGCTGTTGGCTGGTTGGCTTCCTTCCATCGTAAAATAGGTTGAAGGAGGGCTAGCTGGTCAACCTTTGTCGACCGAGTGGAAAAAAACCTGCCTGCGTTCCTTGGAAAGCAGGCTCAAGGTCGGACACAAAACCTCTGCGATTACAAGAACTCTTTTTCTAAACTTTGAGAAAGTGTATAAAACTATTCTTCTCTTTCTGTCCAGAACTCTATATCAGCCAATTTGAGTTGATGCCAATTCCAAAAGGCAAAAAGTGATCAGCAAAATAAGTGAAATAGAAATAATAATAAGAATGGATTTTTTCGCTTGCTGCGGGGTATAACACATCTGTTCTTTCATAAATTCGTATTTAGTACTTTTGGGATAAGCTCCAAAAAACAGTAAATAAAAAATTATTTGACAAACAACAAAAACCTTAAAGTTAGTACCTACCGTAGTCTCGATTTTTACCAAACCAGTAATAATCAAAAACAACATCAGAACCCAAAAGGACAAAAGCAAAGAAGGAAGCATCAGGATTTTTGATGCAAATCCGTATTTTCTTAATTTTAGAAAAGGTAAAAAC
>CAKZUV010000037.1 GCA_937921555.1 uncultured Saprospiraceae bacterium | reverse complement strand
CTACATAATGGCGCTTCTCTTTTTCATTCAATTGACTATAGTGATAACGCATTTTTGATTCAATTTCCTGATTATAACCTGTCATTTTTTTTGTCTCAAATTTAATTAAAAATTCTGAATCTATTTAAATCTTGTCCCTTAGGGATGGCAAGTAAATAAGTGCTATGTTCCTTCTTTCTGTTTTTTGGTGGCTGGAACTTTCTTTACCGCGGTCGAGTGAAGCCAAAAGCAAACAGCAAGAAGCAAGAAGCAAGAAGCAAACAGCCATATTTTAAGGTACCTGCCTTCCTTTTAAGCGTTAGTCTAAATTTGAATAACACCAATTTAATTTGAAAATTCCCAATAACAATCTCCATACCTGGTGGGAAGACCCTACCATTTTTAACGTCGGACAAACCGAACCCCGGACGCATTTTATTTCTTACCCAAATATAAAAAGTTTTACAGAAGGTCATTTTTCAGATTCGTCCTTTTATTTTTCCCTGGACGGGGAATGGCAATTTCACTGGTCGCCCAACCCCGCACAGCGACCCGTCGATTTTTATTTACCGGACTTCGATACGTCCGGCTGGGGGACGATTCCCGTTCCGGCCAATTGGGAACTCGAAGGTCACGGTACCCCCATCTACGTGAACGACCGCTACCCTTTTCCTAAAAATCCCCCGTACGTTCCGCACGATGACAACCCGGTGGGTTCGTACCGCAGAACATTCAAGATACCCAACCACTGGACCGGCAAAACGATTTACGTAGAATTCGGAGCCGTAAAATCGGCGGCTTATTTTTGGTTGAATGGAAAATTGCTTGGTTACAATCAGGGTTCAAAGACGCCCGTTGGATTCGACGTTACTACTTTTTTGCAGCCGGGGAAAAATATCCTTGCCGTGGAGGTATACCGCTATTCGGATGCCTCGTACCTTGAGTGTCAGGACTTCTGGCGGATCAGCGGAATCGAACGGGAGGTGTTTTTACGGGCAGCGCCACCATTGCAGATCTATGATTTTTTTGTAAAAACAGATTTGGATGAAACGTATAAAAACGCAACGCTGGAAGTTACCGTAGATTTATTAAATAAATCTCAATCTGCTGCATTTGAAAATGGAGTCCTCGAATACATTTTACTTGATCCGGAAGGATCGGAAATTTGCCGTGAGCAAAAAAATTATTCCATTGAACCTAACCATTCATTTTCTATTAACATAAAAGAGTCGGTTGCTAATCCAAAAAAATGGACCGCAGAAACCCCGTTTCTTTACCAGTTAATTTTTATAGTAAAAAATCAGCAGAAAGAGACGCTGGAAGTTACCGGAACCAAAGTTGGTTTCCGTAAAGTGGAAATCAAAAACGGGCAACTCCTCGTCAATGGAAAAGCCATCACCCTGCGCGGTGTCAACCGGCACGAACACGATGAAATAACCGGACACGTAGTCTCCGAAGAAAGTATGTTACTGGACCTTCAGCTCATGCAGCAAAACAATATAAATGCGGTCAGATCCAGTCACTACCCCAACCATCGCCGGTGGTACGAACTCTGTGATATACATGGCCTCTACGTCGTGGACGAAGCCAATATCGAAGCCCACGGAATGGGTGCCTGTTTTCAAAAACCCTTTGATGCCGAAGCACATACTGCTGCGCTCCCCGGATACCGCGCGGCCCATCTGGACCGCGTCAAAAGATTGTTTGCCCGGGCTAAAAATCATCCGTCCATCATCACCTGGTCGATTGGCAACGAAGCCGGCAACGGAGAAAATATGCACGCCGCTTACCACTGGCTGAAAGGTCAGGATTCTACCCGTCCCGTGCAATACGAGCAGGCCGGAACGGAGAAAAATACGGATATCGTTTGTCCGATGTATCCAAAAATTGAAACCATAGAAGCGTACGCCCGTGCCCATTCCGACCGGCCACTCATCATGTGCGAGTACGCCCACGCGATGGGCAACAGCGTGGGAAATCTGGCGGAATATTGGGAGGTGATCGAACGTTACCCAAACCTTCAGGGCGGCTTCATTTGGGACTGGGTGGATCAGGGTCTGAAAGCCGGTACGCTTCGGGAGGGCCGTAAAATCAGCTACTGGAAATTTGGGGGAGACTACGGGGATGAGCACATTCCGAGTGACGGAAATTTCTGCATCAACGGATTATTATTTCCGGACCGGCAACCTCATCCGGCCTTAAAAGAAGTAAAATACATCTATCAACCCATTACCGTAAAATACGACTGGAAAGAAGATCATAAATTCTTTGTTTGTAATAAATTTGACTACCTTGACGCAAGCAATATCGGGGGAAGCTGGCAGGTGCTTGAAGATGGAAAAATTATTGGAAAAGGCGTTATAAAATCGCTTGATATTCCGGCACAAAAAAAAGTGGAATTTCAGTTACCATTCAAACTTCCTGAACAATCAGACAGCGAATATTTTGTTAATTTTTATTTTAATACAAAAAAAGCAGACCGACTTATCCCGGCCGGACACGAGATGGCAAAAGTGCAATTTCTTTTAAAAGAAAGAAAAAGAACTACTCACCAATCCGGGAAATCCAGCAAGGCGATGCCACCTCTGGTCGTTTCAAATACCGATGTCCTGGCGATTAGCGGGAATGATTTTTCTATAGAAATTTCTAAAAAATCCGGGACGATTCTTTCTTATTCCTATAAAGAAAAAACCATATTATCGGATGGAATTCGTCCCAATTTCTGGCGGCCGCCGACCGATAATGACCGGGGAAATCTAATGCCGGAAAGATTAAAAATATGGCAGACAGCCAGTCAGCAGCAAAAAGCAGAAAAGGTATTTTACCGGAAGACGGAAGAGGTTATTGAGGTAGTAACCACCTACCGACTGGCAGCAATTGATCTTCGCTACGAACTGATACACAGCATATTAGGCGACGGAACCCTGAAAATAACGGGAAGGTTCACTGGGACTAAAATCAGTTTACCGGAACTACCCGTTTTCGGTTTTACGCTGGGTTTACCGGAATCAATGGACCAGTTGGAATGGTACGGTCGCGGACCACACGAAAACTACGCGGACCGAAAAAACAGTTCCTTTATCGGGATTCACCAAAGCAAGGTCTCCGAACAATACCATCCCTACATCCGACCCCAGGAAACGGGTTATAAAACGGATGTCCGCTGGCTGGAAATAAAAGACAAAACGGGTAGCGGCTGGAAATTTACAGGTGGTCCGATATTTGGATTCAGTGCGCTCCCCTATTCTATCGAAGCGCTGGGATTGCACAAAGATCCAAAAAAAATAAAACACACTATTGACTTAAAAGAAAATCAAATGGTTAATTTCAGAATAGAAAAGGCTCAGATGGGCGTCGGCGGCGACGATAGTTGGGGCGCACATACGCACGATCAATATAAGATTTTTTATAAAAATCACGAATTTAAATTTGTGATGCAGCCCATCTGAAAATCTTGAAACATGCCGTGGAGGCAGCCTTTTAATCTCGTTTTCAAGAACAGAAAACTTTGAGAAAATCAAACAATCAAAAACAAACATTATGGTAACCAATATTTCCTATTTTGACATTGGAATCGTCATCAGTTATTTCGTGATCGTTTTGCTGATTGGTTTTTATATTGCGCGTCAAACCAAGACGGGCGAAGACCTGTTTTTAGGAGGACGTTCCTTTGGCTGGGGCATCATTGGTCTTTCGTTGTTCGCGTCCAATATATCCAGTTCTACCATCATCGGATTATCCGGTGCAGCCTATACCACCGGAATTGCCACGTCGGTTTACGAATGGATGTCCGGACTCCCGTTGATCATTGCGGCGCTGATTTTTGTCCCGCTTTATTTGAGATCCAGGATTACCACGATTCCGGAATTTCTGGAAATGCGTTTTGACCGCCGGTCCCAGTTGTTCTTTTCAGGGATTACCATTTTCAGTACGATTATGATTGAAACCGCCGGAGCACTTTACGCGGGTACGCTGGTGCTGCAAGCTTTTTTTCCCTTTTTAGAAATGGCTCCGACGGCATTAGGACTGGCCGTAGTGGCCGCCATTTACACCGCATCCGGTGGTTTGAAAGCGGTCGTCTATACGGATGCGATTCAGGCCGTCATTTTAATTTTGGGTTGTAGTATTCTAACCTACATTCTGATGGCAGAGATAGAATTTGATTTTGCCCGCGTCATCGCGTCCGCTCCACCGGAGCATTTTTCGGTAGTTCGCCCGATGGATGATGAGAGTCTTCCGTGGCTCGGGTTGCTGGTGGGCGTGCCCTTTATGGGATTCTGGTACTGGTCAACCAACCAGTACATTGTGCAAAGAGTACTGGGAGGAAAAGACATCCGCCACGCGCGTTGGGGCGTTATCTTTGCGGGATTTCTAAAAATTATTCCTCTGTTTGTGATGGTTATTCCGGGTGCCATTGCGCTGACCCTGTATCCTGGTATGGAAAAGGGCGATATGGTTTTTCCTTTTTTAGTTACCGAGGTGCTCCCGGTTGGTCTGGTGGGACTCGTGCTGGCCGGATTGATTTCTGCGATCATGTCCAGTGTAGATTCGGCCCTTAATTCTTCGTCTACGCTGATCATGATCGATTTTATAAAACCCAATATGCCGAATATCACCAACGAACAGGTTGTTATGTACGGACGGATTACAACGTTTGTGCTGATGATTATTGCCGCAATGTGGGCACCAAAAATCAGAGAATTCGAAGGACTGTGGGATTATTTACAGCAGATGTTTTCCATTATTGTTCCACCGATTGTCGTGATTTTTCTGGTGGGTGTTTTCTTTAAGAGAGGCAACGGAGAGGGTGCTTTCTGGACGTTGATGATCGGAACAGTGATTGGTGTACTTCTTTTTATACTGGGAGAAAAAGGATTATGGCCGTTACATTTTACGGTCAACGTTGGGTTTATGATTCTGGTCTGTACGATCATCTTTGTGGTAGTAAGTCTGATGACCCCCGCTCCGGATGCGGATAAAATTAAATTGCTCACCTATCGTAAGGGACTTGTTATGGATGGAATGGAAGGCTATCCGTGGTACCAGGATTACCGGTTGTATATGGTGATTCTGACGGGGTTGATTTTTTATATTCTGGTGCGGTTGTGGTAGTGAGGTTTTTTATGTTGTGTTTAATCGTTTATTTGTTTAATCGTTTAGCAGTTAACACTTAAACGATGAGCTTGCTCTAAAAACTAGAAAAACGAAAAACTAGAAACGCATTTAACAAAATAAATTATATACCATCTTCGCGATAAAGATATACACGATCGCTCAGCGCTCTTTGCGTCTCTGCGAGAAAATCACTTTTTAGAGCAACCTCAACGATTAAACAAATAAACACCAAAACCTAAAAAATATACCGAACCCCCAGAGACGAAGAATTAGCCTCAAATCCGCTACCAAATCCATTGAGCAAATAAGCGGGAACCCAGTCGAGGGAGATATTTATCGGCGCATCTTTAAACGTATAGTCCACGCCCAGATATCCCTGAATAGAAAACGACGCGCCACCTTCAGTTCCTATAAAATTATTTTTAAAACTGTAAGTTGTTAAACCAACTCCCGCACCGTAATACCATCTGAAACTACCAAAACTATCCTCCAGCAAAGTATTATGAATCTGATAAGCAACGGCTGCATTTAACGTCCGAACGGTGCTGAAACCTCTTGTCCCCAGCGTTACTTCAACGGCACCATTCTCAGAAATAAATTGTTTGTAAGTCAGCGAATTGGGATATCCCAGCCGAAGACCGGCAGCTTTATACCACGACTGCGCCGTGGCTTCCTGACAAAAAAATGCGATGCAAAAGAAGGAAAGTATGATAATCTTTTTCATAAAGAATTTTGAGGTTTGATATATTGAAGCTGTTTAAAAATGAAGCACAATGGCTACGAATAAGTCATTGATAACGTGGATCTTCTGCTATTTTTATTTCCGTAGCTACGGCTACGCAAAGAAAAATGAGCATCGTCCACAATATCAAGCACTTACCCTCGCCTTTTGTGAACATTCTTAAACAGCTTCATTGTGAATTTGACATAGGTGACGCGAATTTCCTATTTTTTTTTGATTTTTCAGATGTTCTGTATCAAATTTCAGACCTACTTCATTGATTGAAAATTTTATCGGCAAAAGTTATTTCCGTCCTTTCCGGCCGTTTTTCCGTTTGGTTTGCTGCTTTTTCCGGGTGGCCCGCTCCTTTTTCGCTTTGGCTTTGTTCCGCCACGGAGCATCCTTTTGCCAGTCTCCGGCCATGATGCAACCGTAAGGCATAACTTTATCGACCGTCTTCCCAAGGTTAAATTCCTCCATCTGTGCCTGCACATTTTCCGCATCTTTATAAGCACTCGGCAGTTCGGTAATATCAATATTTCCAGAGAAAAACCGGACATCCAGTCCTTTCGTTTCTTCCGCAAAAACTTTATTGATTTTCTGATCTGCCTTGGTTTTCCGGTGAGCGGTCCGGCTCAGATTCCGTCCCGCACCGTGGGGAGCAAAACCGAGATTTTCCGTCGTCGTTTCTCCTTTGACAATCAATACCGGTTCGCGCATATTCAACGGAATCAGGCGTAATCCATCCTGACTATCCGGCACAAATTTATCGGCCAGCGGCGTCGCTCCTTTGGCGTGGTAAAACAAATCCTCATCTTTAAAAACAAAATTATGTTCATTCCAGAAACGGTGAACCGGATCTATCCGCAAGCGGCGACTGGTAACATCATGCAGTATTCCATGGTTGTATTTTGTCCATTCCCGGATGACCTGTAGCGCATCCCAGTATGCCCTGCCCTCTTCACTGTCGTAAGGAATCCAGGCGTTGGCAGGATTGGTCCCCGGAGATATTTCTTTACGGAATTTTTCGGCCATACGCATCCCGTCGCGGTAAAGCAGCGCGCCCAGTCCTCGGCTGCCGTGGTGCGTAACCATGATCGTTTCTCCCGTGGATGCTAACGTACCGACGTATAAAAAATGATTGCCATCTCCCTGTGTACCCAGATGTTTTTTGGCCAGAGAAACACTCTTTGCATTATTTATAAATGGATTGTTTTTCATTTGACTCCGAATATTTTCCGGCAAATCAAATAAATCTTTTCGTCCGCCCGGACCGAAATGAGTCACGGCGTGGGCTTTGTCCAGCACTTTTTTAGGATCAATTTTTCCGTAATTGGTCATCATCACCGAGCAGCAAATATCCGCGCTATGCATGGCGGGATGAATGGCATTTTTGGCCGCTACAATTCCGCCTACGGGAATCTGTCCAATTGGTCCGGTGGGACAAGCATCGGGCATGACGGCACCCTGCACGAGGGTCGGCGTCTTCATCAACTCGTCCATGGTAGCGAATACTTTTTCAACGTTATTCACTTCCGTGGGAGAAGTTGCACGAATATTTTTATGGTATGAAATAGGAGAATCGTAAGGTTCCATGAAATTAATACAACTATTATTTCGGAAAAGTTCCCTGGTGCATTAGGAATGGCAAATAAATAAGTGCAGATTCTAGGCGAACTATTTTTGCCTCAATCAAAGAAGCAAAATGGGAGTTATGCTGTGTATAATGACCATTTTGTTGAGGCAGAGTGAGGCAAAAAGAGGAAGTATAAAATCGTACTTTATTTATTTAACATTCCTTAGACTTTATTCCAATCAAAACTTACCAA
>CAKZUV010000036.1 GCA_937921555.1 uncultured Saprospiraceae bacterium | reverse complement strand
TGATTAAAGGCCGTACAGGAAGAACAGGTATTACAAGCCTCGTGATCCTTGGTGATATTTTCACAGTTAATCGTTTTAGCAAGAATACGGGCACAGGTCGTTTTTCCTACCCCACGTGGACCACAAAAAAGAAAAGAATGTGCTAAATGATCGTTTTGTAAAGCATTCTTAAGCGTATTGGAAACGTGCTGTTGCCCTACTACTTCGTCGAATCTTGCGGGTCGATATTTTCTAGCTGAAACGATAAAATTACTCATAGATCAAAGGTACGAATAATCAATTATATCGTAGTAATAATTTTAAAGTCTAATCTGCGCGCTTAAATTTTTTTTACTCACACCCAATATCCACCCTTGACATTTCGTCATTATTTGGGAAACAATTCCCACTAGCCACACTACTGGGCTGGTAGCGAAATAAATCCGGATCATTCAGACTGTTTTCCAGAAAAGCCACTAAATCATCTATCTGATCTTCACTAAGATTTTGTGGTGTAAACTCAGCGGCTAGTTGACTTGCCGGAACATTTGCGTTTTCGGCAACTCCGTTATTTTTATATTCCACGACCTCTCGAATAGAACGGAACGTACTACCGTGACCGTAAAAAGGCGAATTAGCCAGATTATAAAGCTGTGGTGTTTTAAATTTATAATTATCTGCTTCGTCCTTGGTAAAACCTCCCCGACCGAGACGGGAACCATCCGCTGCGGGAATATTGAAAACAGATTCTACGTTGGCATCCAGATCATTCATACCATAAGCGTGAAAACTCATACTATTCAGGGCCGGGCCGTTATGACAGGTAGCACAATTGGCCTCCTGAAAGAAAACAAGCGCGCCTCTTTTTTCCTGTTCATTCATGGCGTCGCCGTATCCTTGCAACCATTTTTGAAAAGGTGCCTGATTGGACATCACGGTTCGTTCGTAAGCGGCAATGGCGAGTCCGGCCGTTTCACGGGTGATTCGTTCTCCTTCCGGAAAATCAGTAAAAGCCGCCTCGAATAACGGTCCGTACATCTGTACACAAAGCTCATTTTCAGTATCTAACCGGTGAACGGCTAATCCCGCAATGGCCTGTACTTCCACGCCCTGGTAACCCAGCTTATTGGTGGCGATTGGTGTTCCTTCGGGCCATTTATCTTCCGTACCCGCGTTGATTCCCGTGGCACCAAATTGGCCGTTCCAAAGCATCGCTTCCTGATAGGCGGTATTCATCGCAGTGGGCGAACGCAGTGGTTGTACATCAATCGAATCCATGGGGAAAAGCGTATTAACTACTCTTCCCTCTCCGTTCAGACCAAAGCCCATTCCTCCTTCCCCAATTCCCTGAAAACGGCCTGCCTGAAAACCGGCCCCCGCAAAATGACAGGAAGCACACGAAAAAGTACCCATCGTTCCATCTATTTTTCCAGCCGTGGCGATACCTGTTTCGTGGAACAGTCTCCTTCCCAGCTCGATTTTTACCGGACTGAGCGGATTTTTAGGATCTTGTGGAATGGCACTCAAATCGTTACTCTTGGGTAGTACAAAATGGTCCTTTCCCACGCCGTCGGAAACGTCCCGAAGTGCCGCTTCCAGTTCTAAATCAATAGAAGAGGTGGTGGTATTCGGTGATTCGTCCGGTGTACATGAGGTGACAAACAATGTAATTAGTCCAATAAAGCTCAAGTAGCGAAGTGTAGAAATATTCATCTTATTTTGTATGTTTGTTAGGAAGGGTATTCGGTTAGATAAACCAAATTTTATACCATTATATATACATGGCCAGGCGTTGAGTGTATCACAATGGCTGATAAAAAACAAAGGAAGGATTTGTTAATTTTGCTGAAATGTCAAATTTTTTGTCAATAGAAGTTTAGACAAGCTCTAAAGTCTAATATGTTGAACAGTATCTATTTTCTAATCTGCTCTTCAAAGAATAATGCGATCCCGCTGGGATCGGGCGAATGCGGGCCTCGTATCTCGGCTAACATAATGTGATCCCGCTGGGATCATCCGGGATCAGGTAGAAGGATACTTTGTATTTATATCGTAGTTTTAAACACATAAACACATAAACACATAAACACATTTAGGTTAATTTATAATTAAAAAATATAACAAAAGTTTTGCGAACTTACCACGGGAAGTTATTATTATTAGGAGAATATACAATTCTGCGGGGATCACAGGGGCTGGCAATGCCGTTAGAATTGTTTGGTGGTTTTTGGTCGATAGCGGGCGAAGATCCCGCACCGGGTGTGTTATCATCAATGGCCGATTATCTGGCGGAAAAGGATTTTTCTTTTGATTTGGACGTCGTTCGTTTTAAAGAAGACGTTGCGAACGGCTGGCACTTTAACTCGGACATTCCTTTTGGTTATGGCGCCGGAAGTTCGGGGGCGCTGACGGCGGGCATCTACGATCGGTATGTATCAGATAAAGCGGTAGATTTATCAAAACTGAAAAAAGAACTAGGAAGTATAGAAGGTTTTTTTCACGGAGCCAGTTCGGGGATTGATCCGTTGATTTGTTATTTGAATCAATCCGTTTTATTAGAAGGGAAAGATCAATTAAAAGTGGTAGAAAATATACCGGATTATAAGCATCAGTTTTTTCTGATTGATACGGGAATCGCGCGGAAGACGGCGCCGCTGGTGGATATTTTTTTAGAAAAATCAAAAGATATAAATTATAAAAATCGTTGCGACGCCGAATTGATTCCTGCGGTAGACGAAGCAATTGCCGCCTTTCTGGCCGCCGACTGGTGGGGTCTTTTCGAGCAGTGGCACGAGATTAGTTTTTTCCAGTATAAATATTTTTCCGAAATGATCCCCGAAGCATTCCGCCAGATTTGGCTGGACGGACTGGGGGGAGATGATTACAAACTCAAGCTCTGCGGCGCGGGCGGTGGCGGTTTTATCCTGGGAATGGGGAACGCAGAAAAATGTGGGGTGGAAGGTGTTTTGAGGGTGTGACCGGAACTGTTCAGGCTATGTCAAGTAAATTTAAAACCTGTCGGTCGGATTTTCTGCTGTTGGCCTGGTGGGCAGGCTCTAACCTCAACTTCAACCTCAAAGCCTCAAAGCGAAGACTTATAATCAGAGTCTATTCAGATTGCTAAAAAAACTTTTACGTTAAAGAGAAATTTGAAATTGTTTTTGCAGTTGAAGTTGCAGTTGAAAAACACAAAAATTAGAACCTCCCATGTGACTTACTCCTTCACCAGTTTTCCGGTCTGAACCCGTTTTCCTTTATCTAATATTTCATAAAAATAATAGCCCGGTACAAGTGCACTGATATCGGTTGCTTTGTCATTAATTTCGTCCGTCAGCAACAACTTCCCCGCACTATCAAATATTCTTATCATCGGTGTGCTGATATTATTTCCACCAAAAGTATAACGCAATAAATCCCGCGCTGGATTGGGATAGACTAAAAACTGCCGGAGAACAAAAGGTAGTTCTTCCTCTTCCGTATTGACGGGCAGATCGACGTTGCCTTCTTTGTCCAGTTTGATGAAGTACATGTCGCCTTCGTCTTCCAGATTGTCTGCTTCGCTGTAGCGATAGACTAGTAGTAGAACACCTTTATCTTTTGTAGCTAATAATTTGATAGAGTGATATGCGGCGTCAAACCCAAAATAACGTGTCCAGTTTTCGCTTCCATTAATCTGGATGCTGTGAATGGAAACGTAATTGAGACAATCTTTACTATGATTGGGATAGGATGAACAGTTACCATATACGCTACTGAAATAAATATGATTTGTATCAATCACATCTGTTGCATTAATACCAGGTAACACCGGAATATCATCAGTTGGTCTATTCTGATAAATAATTTCTGCGGTACTATCGGGGCGAACAATAACTGCTTGACTAACATAATAATCATCCTGAGTATCTGTATCGCTATGAATATCTCTCCCCGCGTGGAGCCATCCACCATCTGCTAGCAATACAGGAGAATCATTGCTGAAAAAACTTTCACCAAATTCAAAGGGGATTCCCCCCGAAAGTTCAGACCAGTCGGCTGGCAAATGCCGTAATTTATTACCAAGATCATAAACATTATAACTACCATCCGGTAACTGCACAAAGTTGTCAGCAAAAGAAGTAAAGAACTCGACCAGATTTAATGGTTCGCCATCCAGACTGTACTCGGCTAAAAAACTGACAGGTCCGGTGATTTGATTGTAAACACCGATGTAAACAATATTTCCGTCCTGGTTAATGATCGGATTTGTGATCCAGACGATGTTTCCTGCGTGCGCAAAGATATTTCTACGAATTTCATTCAGATCGTGATCTAATTCAACTAAAAAAGCTTTACGGTAAATGTTAAAGATAGTAGGTGCAAACGCATACCCGGAAATCAGGAATCCGTTGTCGGTCTGAAAAATATCTACGCCGGTTAATGTTTCAAATATTTCATTGGTTTTTATTGGAAATTCTGCTATTGGTTGGAAATTTTCATCTACTAATTTTACGGTGGTAAAAATCGAATCAGTAGCGATTAGTAACTCCTGTAATTTTTCAAAATCATTTTCTTCCTGATAAGTTTGCAAGTAAATAAAATTACCATTGTCAAGTTCTATGATATCTTCTATGTTGTCTGGAAAAGAAGAATTTTCCAGAGGAATGAAGTCCTGGGCTGTTGACGTGTGTACAGAAAAAAAGAAAAATAGAGCAATAAAAATAACTTTCATGTAATTAAATTGTTTTTTGAAATATTATAAAGCTCATAAGTGATGACGTTTTTGTTACTCTTTCACCAGTTTTCCGGTCTGAACCCGTTTCCCTTTATCCAATATTTCATAAAAATAATAGCCCGGTACAAGTGCACTGATATCGGTTGCTTTGTCATTAATTTCGTCCGTCAGCAGTAACTTCCCCGCACTATCAAATACTTTTATCATCGGTGCGCTGATATTATTTCCACTAAAAGTATAACGTAGTAAATCCTGCGCTGGATTGGGATAGACTAAAAATTGCCGGAGAACAAAAGGTAGTTCTTCCTCTTCCGTATTGACGGGCAGATCGACGTTGCCTTCTTTGTCCAGTTTGATGAAGTACATGTCGCCTTCGTCTTCCAGATTGTCTGTTTCATTGTAGCGGTAGACTAGTAGTAGTACACCTTTATCTTTTGTAGCTAATAATTTAATAGAGTGATATGCGGCGTCAAACCCAAAATAACGTGTCCAGTTTTCGCTTCCGTTAATCTGGATGCTGTGAATGGAAACATAGTTAAGACAACCGTTACTAGCATTTGGATAAGAGGAACAGTTGCCATATACGCTACTGAAATAAATATGATTTGTATCAATCACATCTGTTGCATTAATACCAGGTAACACCGGAATATCATCAGTTGGTCTATTCTGATAAATAATTTCTGCGGTACTATCGGGGCGAATAATAACTGCCTGACTAACATAATAATCATCCTGAGTATCTGTATCAATATGAATATCTCTCCCCGTATGGAGCCATCCATCATCTGCTAGTAATACGGGAGAATCGTTGCTAAAAAAACTTTCACCAAATTCGTGGCGGATTCCTTCTGAAAGTTCGGACCAGTCGGCCGGCAAATGCCGTACCCGGTTAAAAAGGTCATACACATAATAACTACCATCCGGTAACTGCACAAAATTGTCAGCAAAAGAAGTAAAGAAATCGACCAGGTTTAATAGTTCGCCATCCAGACTGTACTCGGCTAAAAAACTGACAGGTCCGGTGATTTGATTGTAGACACCGATGTAAACAATATTTCCGTCCTGGTTAATGATCGGATTTGTGATCCAGACGATGTTTCCTGCGTGCGCAAAGATATTTCTACGAATTTCATTCAGATCGTGATCTAATTCAATTAAAAAAGCTTTATGAAAACTGGTATAAATAGCAGGTGCAAACGCATACCCGGAAATCAGGAATCCGTTATCGGTCTGAAAAATATCTACGCCGGTTAATGTTTCAAATATTTCATTGGTTTTTATTGGAAATTCTGCTATTGGTTGGAAATTTTCATCTACCAATTTTACGGAGGTAAAAATCGAATCAGTGGCGATTAATAATTCCTGTAATTTTTCTGCGTTTCCCTGTTCCTTGTAGGTTTGCAAGTAAATAAAATTACCATTGTCCAGTTCAATGATGTCTTCTACTTTGTCTGGAAAAGAAGAATTTTCCAGAGGAATGAAGTCCTGGGCTGTTAGAGAGAATATATTAAAAAGGAAAAATAGAATTATAGCGTAAGCTTTCATAATTACTCATTTAGACTAATAGTTAGAAATACAGCAGAAGGTAAGTCTGCCTCCTGCTGTATTTTTTTAATTTTATACTTAATTAATGTGGAACTCCACGTCCAACAATAATTTCGTCACAAAAAAGTGCAAGAATATCACCAGCACTATTCCCTTGTAGTGTTATATCTACTAAATGTGGATTCCCATATTGATTTGAAACATTAGGCAGAGAAGGTCCATATACATCTAAAATAATGCAATCAATAAAGTCTAGTGTAGTGAGATATGCGTCTTCAAATTTGTCGTAGTCCATCATTTCTCCATAATCCTCCCACACACACTCACAAACCAAATTAGGATTCGAGCAATTTAATATTCTTGTATCGCCAAAAGCAGAAATCTTAACGGTCTGATACCACGCATAGTTAACTGCTCCTATTGTTAAACAGGCTGCTATAGTTGGCCCAGAAGACCAAATAGATTGACTAGCTGGCCACTCTTCACATCCTGCCGGAGGAGGAGGGGGAGGAGGAGTTAAAGAGTAAATAATGCCTATTGTCAAATCGGTTTGCTGATTAGAAACATGCTGTAATTCCATATCTGCTATTTTGGCAGTTTTTCCATTGGCTTCTTCCCCAGAGATACTAGCATGTAGCTGGTTAAACTTAGCAGCCATATCTGCACCAGACATCTTAATGACACCATCATCTACGATATTTGTAATTGAGAGGGTGTAGTTAATAGTTTCGTCTGATTTAGCGAGGATATTAACATTATCAATGTAATTTCTCGATGCCTCAAGCGTCCAAAGCCCCTCATTTACTTCAGTATCAGGGTAATCACTTCTTAAAGTGATTTCAGTAAGGTCAGTGTAACTTAAAAAATCAAGTACTTTTGCGGTAGCAGTTTCAGGATTTTCGACAAAAAAAGGTTTTTCGACAAAAACTGGGTCAATAGTAGCTTCTTTACTACAACTAAAAATTGCTATTGTAGCAAAAATCAGCAGGAAGGAAGGAAGGAAGGAAGGAAATCTTCTTTTCATAATAAAAAATTTAGGTGTTAAAAAGTATTGTGAAGCCTAAATGTAGTAATTAAATAAATAGAAATGAAATTTTAAGTAGAAAAAATACTTTTTATTTTTTTAATGTTAAATAATGCTTCCTGCAAAATAAAAAACACACAAACGATAAAGCTACATATTTCGCCGGTATTGTCCGCCTACCTCGTATAACGCATTCGTAATCTGCCCCAACGAACAAACCTTTACCGCTTCCAGCAGCTCCTCAAAAATATTTTCGTTCTGAATCGATTTCTCCTGTAATCGTTTTAACGTGGCGGCGGCAACGGACGCTTTGCTGGCGTGTAGCTGTTCCAGCGTACGGATCTGGTCCTGTTTTTCTTCTTCGGTAGCCCGGATCACTTCTTCCGGGATTATCGTGGGCGAACCTTCTTTTGATAAATAGGTGTTGACCCCGATGATTGGAAATTCTCCCGTATGTTTGAGCATTTCATAGTGCATACTTTCGTCCTGAATTTTTCCGCGCTGGTACATCGTTTCCATCGCGCCGAGGACGCCACCCCTTTCGGTCAGCCGGTCAAATTCCAGTAAAACTGCCTCTTCTACAAGGTCGGTCAACTCTTCGATAATGTACGCTCCCTGAATCGGATTTTCATTTTTGGCCAGCCCCAGCTCGTGGTTGATAATCATCTGAATGGCGACGGCCCGGCGGACACTTTCTTCGGTCGGCGTGGTGATCGCTTCGTCGTAAGCATTGGTGTGCAACGAGTTGCAGTTATCGTAAATGGCGTATAAAGCCTGCAAGGTCGTTCTGATATCGTTAAAAGAAATTTCCTGTGCGTGCAACGAACGTCCCGAGGTCTGAATATGGTATTTTAATTTTTGGGAACGATCATTTGCCTGATATTTTTCCCGCATCGCCTTGGCCCAAATCCGGCGGGCTACCCGGCCAATGACCGCGTATTCCGGATCAATTCCATTGGAAAAAAAGAAAGATAAATTCGGCGCAAAATCATTGATGTCCATGCCGCGCGACAAATAATATTCCACGAAAGTAAAACCATTGGATAAAGTAAATGCTAATTGTGTAATCGGATTTGCTCCGGCCTCGGCGATGTGATAACCAGAGATAGACACAGAATAAAAATTTCTTACTTTATTTTTGATAAAAGACTCCTGTACATCACCCATTAATTTGAGAGAGAATTCCGTAGAAAAAATACAGGTGTTCTGCGCCTGATCTTCTTTCAGGATATCTGCTTGTACCGTTCCACGCACGGAAGCGAGTGCTTTGGCCCGTAAGGGTGCGTAAACTTCCGGCTCCAGAATCTGATCGCCCGTCAGGCCCAGCAGCATCAATCCGAGACCGTTATTGTTTTTTGGAATCTCACCATGATAAGTGGGGCGTGGTTGGTTTTGATCATCGTATACTTCTTTTAATTTGGCTTCCACCAAATGTTCCAACCCGTTTTCTTTGATATACATTTCGCACTGCTGATCAATCGCGGCGTTCATAAAGAATGCACAGATGGTTGCTGCCGGACCATTGATCGTCATCGAAACGGACGTCTTCGGATCACAAAGATCAAACCCGGAATATAATTTTTTGGCATCATCCAGACAGCAGATACTCACGCCACTATTCCCAATTTTCCCATAAATATCCGGACGGTGATCGGGATCTTCGCCGTACAAAGTCACCGAGTCAAAAGCGGTGGACAAACGATTGGCGGGCATATCCGCCGACAGATAGTGAAAACGCCGGTTGGTTCGTTCGGGGCCACCTTCGCCCGCAAACATCCGCGTCGGATCTTCGCCTCTTCTTTTGAACGGAAACACACCCGCCGTAAACGGAAATTCTCCCGGTACATTTTCCTGCAGACAGTAGCGTAAAATTTCGCCCCAGTCCTTATAGCGGGGCAACGCAATCCGCGGGATACGGGAGTGGGACAACGAAGTGGTAAAAGTGGGTACCCGGATTTCGCGGTCTCTGACTTTGTAGACAAATTCGTCCGCTGCGTACGCCGCTTTCTTATCTGCCCATTCGTCCAGGATTCGCCGGCAGCGGCCATCCAGATCGAGCGCCGCATCTTCGTAGGCTTTTTCGAGTCCAGAAATTAAAACATTATTTCCGTCGCTTTCGTCTTTGTTTTTTAAAATGTCAATAGATTGTTGGAGTCCATAGAGTTTGCTAGCCAGCGCGCACTGTGCATCCACCCAGCGATCGTATTGCCGATTGCTTTCAGAAATTTCGGAAAGGTAGCGTGTTCGTTTGGGCGGAATGATAAAAATCTTTTCGCTCATCTCGTTGTCACTCGCAAAATCAGATTTGAGATTTGCACCCGTTTTTTCCACAATTTTATTCATCAGATTCCGGTACAACGTATTCATGCCCGGATCGTTAAATTGCGAAGCGATGGTACCAAAAACCGGTAGGTCTTCCTGCTTGACTTCCCAGAGTTGATGGTTGCGCATATACTGTTTTTTGACATCACGGAGTGCATCGAGCGAACCCCGTTTGTCAAATTTATTGATGGCAATCATATCGGCAAAATCCAGCATGTCGATTTTTTCCAGTTGTGTAGCTGCGCCGTATTCGGGGGTCATGACGTAGAGTGAAACGTCGGAATGATCCGTAATTTCGGTATCCGATTGTCCAATCCCGGAAGTTTCCAGGATGATTAAATCGTAGTTAGCTGCTTTTAGAATATCGACGGCAGATTGTACGTGTTTGGACAGCGCCAGATTGGATTGCCGGGTCGCAAGCGAACGCATAAATACCCGTTCTCTGGCCTGACCACCGTGAATGGCGTTCATCCGGATACGATCACCGAGCAAGGCGCCCCCCGTTTTTCTTTTAGAAGGATCGACCGAAATAATGGCGATGGTTTTATCCGAAAAATCGAGCAGAAAACGGCGGACCAGTTCGTCGACCAGACTGGATTTTCCCGAACCTCCGGTACCCGTAATTCCCAGAACGGGAATGTTCTTTTTGGCAATATCTTTTTGAATACCTTGTAACCACTTGGCGTTGTCTTCCGGAAAATTTTCGGCAGCGGTAATCATCCGGGCGATGGCGTGATCGTCCTGAGCGGTGTACTTTTTTAATTCACCGTTGAGCTGATCTCCGATGGGAAAATCACAATTTTTTAATACATCGTTGATCATTCCCTGTAGTCCCATGGTCCGGCCGTCGTCCGGACTGTAAATACGGTCAATCCCGTATTGGTGCAACGCTTCGATTTCGGAAGGGAGGATTGTTCCGCCGCCGCCGCCAAAAATCTTGATGTGTGCGGCTCCTTTTTCGCGGAGCAGATCGTACATGTATTTAAAGAATTCGTTGTGGCCACCCTGATAAGAAGTGATGGCGATTCCCTGGACGTCTTCCTGAATGGCCGTGTTTACGATCTCCTGAACGGAGCGGTTGTGTCCCAGGTGGATAATTTCGGCGCCGGAACTTTGCATGATACGGCGCATGATGTTGATGGCGGCATC
>CAKZUV010000035.1 GCA_937921555.1 uncultured Saprospiraceae bacterium | reverse complement strand
GCCAAGCTTTTTCAAAGCGATAGTTAGAATCATGAAAATTTATCCAAGCGCTAATCACATAATTCCAGAACAATAGAAAGGAGATATTCGTAGGGAACAATTTCAAATTCGGCGATCTGGTTGGCTTTTTCCAGCGGCATGGCCTGTAATTTTTTGAGATCAGGTGCGGCGTATCTAAGGAACCGAACCCGGTGAAATTCGGCGCTGACCAGATGTAGTAAGATATTAACAAAACAATTGCTGCGATAAAATTCGTCTTTTCTGAGATAGCGCAGCGAATAGCTTTTCAGCGCATTCTGGCGATCAATAATGTAACTGTAATTCTTGCGGGCCATTGCAATCAGCATTTGCAGAATCAGAATATCAATGTTGTAACCTCTTTTATCTTTTGAAAGCGCAGGGGTTTCGTTCAAAAATTTTCCGAGCCGGAAGTGGGGTAGTTTATGGGATTCAGTTTGGGGGATTTTGCCGGTCAGGTGAAGCAGGTAAAGATACGCGTGGATCAGTTTATAAGTTTCCTGGATGCCGACTCCCCGAAAAGGGAGTTTTGGATTTTTTAAAACAGCATAAAAGGTCGTGGGAATATCGGCAAATTGTCTGGTGTAGATCAGGTAGATCAACTGATACTGTTTGAATTTAAACCAGTTGATAGACGCTTTGGTAATCAACTCTTCGCAGTCGATACTCGCCGCCCTGGCCGCTTCGTATTGAGCCAGTTGGAGGTGCGCGGAAAATTTTCTCAGCATAAAACTACCGATCTGATTGCGTAGGGTAAAAGGTTTTGCCCGGAGTTTCCGGATGGCCTCATCGCAGGATGCAATCAGGCGCTCAGGGTCGTGACTAATTTCATAGCGAATATTGTGAATGAAATAGGCAAAGATGGTAAAGCTATGCGTCTCGGTTTTTAAGGTTAATTGATTTAGTTGTTCACTAAAATCCCGGGCCAGGACTGCTATATTTTTTTTATCCGATTTTGAAAAAGCGTAGGGTAGCACAATTTTTTCGTAGAGGGATTCTGCCAGTAATACTTTTTCCAGAATATCAAAATGATCGGTTACCAGTTGATCATAATACCTGAAATCTTTTTCACTGCCTTTCATCGTCGCCGCGTACAAGCGCAACAGCCGGCTGAGGTCCAGCACAATTTCTGTAAACTCAAAATGGAGTGCTTTTTTTAATGTTTTTACCGCGATATAATGAGCGCTGTCCCGCATTCCTTTTCCAAATAATATCCGGGCGGCTACCCAGTTTTTGTGGCATCGGTAATAGGCTCGCTGAATATCCGAATAAGCATTGCTTTTATACTCTATCAGAAATAACCGATCGATTAGTCGTTCTTTAAATCTGGATTTTAACTTCCGGTAATGTGCCGTACTAAGACCACGCGCCAAAAAAAAAGCCTTAGCATCTTTGTCCGTCTGGAAATCCTGGTTTTTGATTCCTTGAAAGAATAATTCATAATTAGAGGACGATCTGCCGGAGGATGGAGATGATTGATGTACTTTTTTGTAAGAATCAAAAAGCGCAATTATTTCTTTGAGGAACTCCATTCGTAAATTTTTAAATAAAATTTAAGATAATAAAATAGCTAAATGACTGATTTTAAATGTTTTAATTCAAATATTTTCAATATAGTTAAAATTGTTAAGGTCTCAAAACGGTATTCTCTAATTTTTACTTTTTGGATAACAACTATAAATTTGTTCTGTGTGTGGGTAGACTTACCAGCACTTCTCGTCATCAGCACCTTCAGATAACTTCGTATATAAGCTTCCTAAACAACAAAGTACCCTTTCGGTCACTTCCGTTCGATTTAACACCTTTAGTTTTGAGTCAAACGGTCGTTGTTTAGGATGATTTTATATAGATTTATTCCGTAATTGTATGAGTAGTAAATTGATTATGAGTTATTTATGTTGTTTTTTATTGTTAAAGTTATTCCATTCTAAGGCCTCGAATGCCTTCCATTTGTTTTGTTATCTGTAAGCCTGACTCATAGTTTTGGAGAAAATTTATTTAATCTCTAAAACCTTTAGTTTATGTTTACGCTTATTATTGCTCTTTTAATACAACTGGGAACCATCCATTCTGCTGCTGATTTCAGCCCCAATGAATATGATGCAACCTCAGGAACCTACCAGCAGGAAATTATTATTAAAGATGAAATTGTTTATTAATTATAATGAACTACTCTTATCCATAGATACCAAGTCTGTCTGTTCTGCCATCCAATAGCAGGACGGACAGACCTTAAAAAAACTCGGTAATAGAAGCGCTACCGGATTTAAAAAATCGCCTTATTTTACCTACTTAGTGTATATTTGTCACTAAAATATACACACCATGTCCCAACAAAAAAATATCATCATTGATTTTGACAGCACCTTCGCTTCCGTCGAAGCCCTCGAAGAGATCGCTGACATCGTTCTGAAAGGTCGGAAGGACAAATCTAAAATTCTGAACGAGATAAAATCCATCACCAATCTGGGGGTGGATGGTACGATTACGTTTAACGAATCTCTTAGTCGTCGGATGGAATTACTGACGGTTCACCGGAAAGATTTGGAAAAGGTGATTCGCCGTTTGAAAAGAAAAATCTCTACCTCTTTTTCCCGTAACAAGGCATTTTTTAAAAAATACCAGGGTAATATTTATATTATTTCAAATGGTTTTAAAGATTTTATTGATCCGGTCGTAGCAGACTACGGAATTGACAGCGATCACGTACTGGCCAATACTTTTTTGTACAACGATGAAGGTTGGATTACGGGTTTTGATGAAAAAAATCTGCTGGCTCACAGTAAGGGGAAATCCCGGACGCTAAAGGCGCTCAACCTGCCCGGCGAAAGTTACGTTATCGGTGACTCTTACACGGATTATGAAATGAAAGAAGCGGGGATTGCCCATAAGTTTTTTGCTTTTACAGAAAATGTTTTACGGGAAAATATTCTGGAAAAAGCGGATCACATCACGCCCAGTTTTGACGAATTTCTCTACGTCAATGACATGCCAAGCGCCTTGTCTTATCCAAAGAACAGAATTAAAGTTTTGCTGCTGAATGGCGTGGACGAGCGTGCGGCGGAACTCTTCCGGGGGGAAGGATACGAAGTGGTATTGGCCTCCAAAAAAACGACCAAATCCAGTTTGAAAAAACTAATCAAAGATGTTTCTATTCTGGGTGTGCCCGCACATCAGGCCGTAGACGGAGAACTGCTGGATCAGGCCAGCCGGCTGATGGCCATCGGAATCTTTGGGGGCAGCACCAATCACGTTGATCTGGCCGCCGCTGCCAGTCGTGGCGTGATTGTTTTCAACGCACCTTACGCCAATACCCGTTCGCTGGTCGAAATGGCCATCGGTCACATCATCATGTTGTCCCGGAATGTTCCTTATCTGAGTCGTCAGCTAAAAGCGGGAAAATGGGAGATATCCAAAAGGCCCGGCTACGAGATCCGGGGAAAAAAGCTGGGGATTATTGGTTACGGAAATTCCGGAACCCAACTTTCGGTCCTCGCCGAATCGTTGGGAATGGACGTTTACTATTATGATATTTTTGATAAACAAGCCATCGGAAATGCGACCAGATGTAATGCACTGCGGGATTTGCTGAGGAGGGTAGACATTGTTTCTCTGCACGTGGACAACCGTCCGGAAAACGAACACTTTTTTGGAAAAAGGGAATTTAAAGCGATGCGGGACGGTGCTGTTTTTATCAACCTGAGCAGCGGACAGGCGGTAGAGATGGACGAACTGTATAAAAATTTAAAATCAAAAAAACTCGCCGGTGCGGGTATTGATGTTTTTCCGGTAGAGCCTGTCAATGGGCAAGGGGAATTTACTTCCCGGCTCACCGAACTGGACAACGTTTTGCTGACGCCACACATCGGCGGACAAACGCTGGAAGCACAAGAAAATACGTCGGAAGTTTTGCCCGGACAAATTATTGAATACGTGAATACCGGAAGTACTTTTAATGGTGCGAATTTCCCCGTATTGCAATTACCCATTTTGAAAAATGCCCATCGTCTCATTCATATTCATCAGAACAAACCGGGTATTCTGGCACGCATCAACAGTGTACTTGCGCAACACGGTATCAATATCATTGGCCAGTATCTGCAGACGACCGAAGAGATTGGTTACGTGATTACAGACATCAACAAAAAGTATAGTCAGGAGGTACTCAAAGACCTGAAAGATATTTCGGCTACGATAAAATTCAGAGTGCTTTATTAGGAAAAAATTATCTTCCTTCCTGTCGTCCAGGACCCTGTCCGAATTTTAGTGCAAAATAAATGTTAGAAAACCTCAAAAAAAATGCGGCCTCCAAATTATTTGGAAGTCGCATTTTTAATTGATCATTAATACGGTTGGGAATTACTTACCACCGTTTAATTTATCCTGTAGCGCTTTTAATTCTGTCCAGTTACCTTTAGCGGCAAGTTTAGCCTGCTTTGGCCACGAACCAGGATTGTGCATTTTGTAGCGGGGACCAGCTGCAGCTAAGATACCTTTTAGCGTAGCTTGCTTGGCTTTGCCCAGATCGGCAAAAGTCTTGATGCCACCTTTGTTCAGATGTTCGGCGATCTTTGGTCCGATTCCTTCAATTTTTTTCAAATCATCCTTAGCCGTAGATTTAGTTGCTTTTTTAGCAACGGGCTTGCGGGTGATTTTACGGGTTGTCGTTTTGGCGGCTGCTTTTTTAGCAGTAGCTTTTTTGGCCGTTGTTTTTTTCGTGCTTGCTTTTTTTGTACTACTTTTTTTGGCACTTGCTTTTTTAGCCGTTTTGTTGACTGTAGGAACACTCACGACGGAAACAACCGAGTTGTCAAAGCCAAAAGGATTAGGTACGTAGCCATCTGCCTGCCAGTCGTTTTCCCATTTTGATTTTCCAATCAGGTAACGGAATTCGTAATTACGTCCGGTTTCTAATTCAACGGTAGCCGTGTAGTCACTTTTGGAAGCCTTCATTTTTGTGGCGTTCTTTTCATCCCAGTCATTCCATTCTCCGACTAACTCAACACTCTTACCTTTTGCTACTGCTTCCTTTGGTAAGCTGAAAGTAATTTTACAGGTTGGCTTGGATTTAGAAAATTGTTTTTTTAACATTACAAATGAATATTTAATGGTTTAAAAAATGAGTTTGAAAATAATTACCATTATTAAAATTAAACATGCTCTTAGGTGATTATGGTAATTTTTTAATTTGAAAATACGATTGGTCAGCGATTATAAAATTAAGTTTCTGAACCGTACTGTTTACCGCTCGTCACTACTTAATACGTTCCTTATTGTTTTTTGATACGCTCTTTTCTTAATCCCCGGAAATTATATTGAATCGTAACATATTACGAAATAGCTTTTGAAGTTCGCTATGTAAAAATAGAAGGCAAAGGGTTAGGCTAGTTGTAACTAAGTTAATTTCTTTTGTTACTAATTTCTTCTAAAATGATGCAAAACTACTAACAATCAATAACATAAACATAGATTTTTATTGAAAAAATAAATTTTTTTTCTACCTTAATGACTTCTGATTTTTTTTACAAAAACAACAATCGTATAAAAAGCATGAACAAATCAAATTTTTCTTTCTTATTGCTGTGCCTCTTTCCCTTCTTGTCAGTTGCGCAGGATGCTGATATTTTAAAACCGGTTTATCAGCTTTTTGATGGAATGCGGGCGGGTGATTCCACGGCGGTGCGTGACGCTTTTATGCCGGCAGCCATCATGGAAACAATATCCACCGACAAAGCGGGAAACGTGATCGTAAAGCAGGGAGAATTATCAGATTTCGTCACCGCTGTAGGTACGCCGCACGACGCACAATGGGACGAAAAAATCTGGTCTTATAAAGTCCGGAAGGATGGAAATCTGGCAACGGTCTGGACGGACTACACGTTTTATTTGGGAGAAAAATTAAGTCATTGTGGAATCAATTCTTTTACACTGGTAAAACAGGCAGAAGACTGGAAAATCAAGCACCTGATCGATACCCGCCGCCGGGAAAATTGCCAAACTACGACTACCGATCCCCGCGACCAAACTATTAACAAACTAATGGACGACTGGCACCACGCGGCGGCTACGGGTGACGAGGTAGTTTTCTTTAACACCCTCGGACCCGAATCTATTTACATCGGTACCGATGCTTCCGAGCGCTGGACCAAAACGGAATTTGAATCTTTTGCACGCAAGTATTTTGAGCGGGATACCGCCTGGGCTTTTCAGCCGCTGGAGCGGAAAATTTATTACAGCAAAAAGGGAGCGGTTGCCTGGTTTAACGAGACACTCGACACCTGGATGGGCGTCTGCCGGGGATCCGGTATTCTGGAAAAAGACAATAATGACCAGTGGATACTTCAGCACTATCACCTCGCTATCGCTGTCCCCAACGAAAAGGTAAAAGGTTATCTGAAATTACTGGAAGAAGAGTAGGGTGGCTGGAGTGTTGAAATGTTGAATCGAAAGGGTTTGTCCAAAATTGGGACTGTTCAATAGACTTTATTCCATAATGTTTTGTAGAGAAACCAAATAGATATTTTTGATCAGATTGAGGCTCTTTTTTGAGTGCATAGCCGCGCTATGGGCGATAAAAAAGCCGAAAAGATGGACAAAAAGATCATTTGGGAGCATACAAATTATTTTGGAATAAAGTCTACTAAAAACACAGCAACTAAATAACCTTTTAAATAACATTAAGAGATCATCCGTTTGGATGGTCTCTTTTTTTTTGAACAGCAAACCGGGTACTTCGGCATAGATTTTAGAGATATTAGAATAATACCTTGCATTATGTTTAAATATATGACAAATTGGGAAATACCAGTTAGGTTCGTCGGTTTATTTTGAATGATTCGAATAGTTAAATAATTCATAAATAAACCTGATCTGCCGCAGACATAACACAAGTAAAGCGCTGTTATATTTATTTTTTTATAAATTATTTCAATAAAAGGGTGTCTTTTCCAATAACTGACCGTCTAAAGGACAAACCCCCTCCTTATTTTCCCATTATTTTGAACTATAACCACCTTAATCGTTTACATAACCAAGTATCTTTTATTGTGATGTTGTTTAAAATTTATCCCTATGGACATAAAACAGATATTTTTAACCCTGACTGTACTTTTTACGGTAAATGCTTTTGGCATCAGCCAGGTAAAAAAGCAATACAGGGACGAAACGCATAAATCCACGACTGTTGTTATAAAAGAAGAGGGTGCCAATGATTTAGAGATTCTCAACAGTCAGTTTAATCTGGACGATTACGCAGTTAACGAACAGATAAAAATTACTACGGCTCCATCTTCTCCCACAGCGAAACAATTGCCTGACAATGTTTCCGGTGGCAAACCTATCATGCCACCCGCTCCCGATTTATCGAGTGCCACAGCTTCTGCCAATCAAACTTACGAGCGGCCAAAAACAAAGATGAAGCGATGGTCCGTCCGGGAAAAAACGGAAGTTAAAGCGACCGAAGAAACACCGGCAGCTGTGCTGGAAGAAACGCTGCCAGCAGCAGTACCCGCCGTAGCACCTACTAAAATATCCAACAAAAGAAGTACGGCAACTGCTAAAAAAGCAAGCAGTGGCAAATACCGGAAAAAATCAAAAAAGGTGAAGAAGAAAAGACGAGGAAAAAGATTAAAAAACCGTAAAAGAAAAATCCGGCGAAGCAGAAAAGTCACCTGTTACACATTTTAATGAGTTAATCAGTCCCGCTAACCTGCCTTTGCTGGATTTCCTGCAGCAGGCACGGCAGGCGGGCGTGTTCATCCGAGGCAGCGCCTCGGAGAATTCTTATTGATTAACTATTTAAAAAAATAAATTATTATACAAAAAATATTGATTTAAACTAAAATTTTAATTAACTTATCAGGGTAATTCCCCCTCCCCGTTTCCTGCATTACTAATACTATTATAATCCACTGACGTATGAAGCAGCTCAACCTAAAACTATTGTATCGATATGCCCGGGTAAAATGGAATACCAATTCTACCGAAACAAAAAAAGTAAACCGTGTTTTTCAGGAGGAAGATACGACCATCTCTGAATTTGACCATAACCCGCTACACGGAATAAACGAAGATTTCCGGAATCAGGGGGCCGCCTGAATGTACGCTGCCTTCTTTAGGGCTTATCTTAATTTTCCCGGCCAATTCAGTTTTCTTTGAATATTGTTTTGTAATCACTATATTTACCAGTATTATAATTAACAAATAATACAATAAGATATGCGTTGGCAAAACAAAGAAAGAAGTAAAAATGTAGAGGATCGCCGTGGTTCCAGCCGTGGCCGAACGGGTGCCGGAATTGGTATCGGGACAATCATTCTCCTTATTCTGGCCTATTTTATGGGCGGTGATCCGGGGCAAATTCTCAATCAGGTGCAACAACAACAAACGCCCACTCAGCAAAGAGCCGAGATACCCGGACAGGACGACGAACTGAAAGAGTTTGTATCCGTGGTACTCCGCCAAACCGAACTGGTCTGGGATAAACTCTTCCGCGAACAACTGGGAAAACAATATCAGGCGCCTAATCTGGTCCTGTTCAGCGGCCAGGTTTCTTCCGCCTGCGGAAATGCCAGTTCGGCAACCGGCCCTTTCTACTGTCCCGGTGATTATAAACTCTATATCGACCTTTCTTTTTACGACCAGCTCCGGACCCGTTTTAACGCGCCGGGAGATTTTGCTATGGCCTATATCGTCGGACACGAAGTCGGACACCACGTACAAAATCTCCTGGGAATTACCAGAGAAGTACAAGGCCGCCGCCGGACTTTACCAGAGACAGAATACAATAAACTTTCCGTTAAACTGGAACTTCAGGCAGATTTTCTAGCCGGTGTATGGGCCCACCACATGTACCAGATGGATCAGAACATTCTTGAAAAAGGCGATATCGAAGAAGCGATGGCAGCGGCGGCAGCCGTGGGAGATGACCGGATTCAAAAACAAGCTAGAGGATACGTTGTTCCCGATTCATTTACACACGGGACATCAGAACAACGGGTACGATGGTTTCGTAAAGGACTCGAATCCGGTGACCTGACCAAAGGAGATACTTTTGATGCCATGAACCTGTAAATCATAGAAGAAGGGTTATTTAAAAAATGATCCTAAGTAACGATCAAATAATAACTTCCACATCTGTGGCTAAAAGAATTTAAGCTATACTTCGTTAAAAAGCCTCGCCATAGCTAGGCTATGTCTACGTTTTTTAACTCGCCTAGCTTAAATTCTTCCTAGCCAAGATGACGGACTTATTAATTGGTCGTTACTAAGTACACCGTAAAATAAATTTTGTTACCCGCTGGCCTGTCCGACAATTGGTTAGTCAGCCCTCACACTACTGGACATTTCTCCCATTTTCTACCTCCCAGCCTAAAGGAGTAGCTCCAAACCCGCAAATGTCCAGTAGTGTGGTCAGCCCTCTTTTTTTGTAAAAGGAGGGCTGACTTGTTAGAGGCTCACTGGCTGATCAACCGAAATATAACCTGTTAAAAGTACAGCTGTACAATCAGGTTTATTCACTCCTTTCCACATCTTCCTTTTCACAAAGAGATGACAGCGCGCAGACACAGTTGAGACAATTCCCGCTTTAATTTGTAATGAATCACGTTTTTTTCAAAAGTTGTTTGTTTATAGTTAAAAAAATCACTTTCTTGTAGAAATTAAAAAAACAGTCACTCTTTTAAACATTCTAATTTCATTCAAAACAATGAACAACTTAAAATTAATGCATTATTGTTTTTTATCTACGCTGTTACTTTTTTTAAATTTATCATCCATAAACAGTCAGCAAACTATCTCAGCTACCATTACCAACTCGACGAATATGCCCGTAGAATATGCCAATATTCTCCTGTATTCGGCGACAGATTCTATCTTTCAAAAAGGAACGATCAGTAACGGAGACGGGATTTTCAGTCTGACTATTTCTCAGCCCGCTGATTATTATCTGGAGGTTTCTGCGATTAACTACCTTACTTTTAGAAGTCCCGTTTTTCAGATCACCAAATCAGATCATACATTCGCTAATACTAACATCCGGCTTACTGACCTGACAACAGATTTGCAGATAGTAGAAGTAATCGCGCAAAAACAGCTCTTTGAACAAAAACTGGATCATCTCCGGGTGAACGTGGCAGATAATCTGACTGTCAATAATGGTACGGCGCTTACCGTCCTCAGTACTTCACCGGGGATAGAGATAGAAGAGACACAGGAGATCATTAGTCTCAATGGAAATAACAATGTCAAGATTGCCATCAATGGTAAAATCCGCCCCGTTCCTTTCTCCGTTGTTCTGGAATTATTGCGCAGCATCAATAGCGACAATATTCAGCGTATTGAGATTTATGCGCTCGCCCCTGCCCGCTTTGACGCAGAAGGAACAGGTGGTGTCATCAATATTATTCTAAAGAAAAATCCTAAAGATGGAATTAACGGTTCCTACGGATTGGGATTTTCTCAGGGGCAACGGCCAAAAGCGAATGTCAGTGCCAGTTTAAATTTTAATAAAAATAAATTCAATTTATATACCTCTTATTCCGGCCGCCGGCTGCTCAATACCCAGACCATCACTTATGACCGGAATTTTCAGACCGGAGGAAATCAGACTAACATTATAAATGTAAATGAAAACAATACAAACTGGTGGAGACACAATCTATCCGTCGGAGCCGACTATCGCATTTCCAGTAGAACCAGAATTGGAATGGTGCTGCAAGGTTATATCCGAAACTCCATCAACAACGCGGATAACACCAGCAGAAATAGTGTTAATAATATTCTGACCGAAGAATTTGCGCTTGACATCACCGAAAAAAACGAATGGCAGCACGGAGCGATCAATTTAAACCTGGAACAAAAGGTATCGGATAATTCTACCCTCAACCTCGATTTGGATTATTTAAAATACAATAATAACAATCCCTCCGAATACCTGACAACCAGTATAAAACCGGATGGTTCCAGAGAGATGGAGCCTACTATTTTTATTGAAAAAGATTTGCCTATTGAAATTTTTGTTGCACAAATAACCCAGGATTTCAAGGTTGGACAAAAAGGGCGGCTGGAAACCGGTGTAAAAGGAACTTATTCCGATTTTGCCAATGATACGGAAGTCAGTAGACAGCTATCGGGGATTCTGGTCATCGATCCGGCCTTTAGCCAAATTTATGAGCAGGATGAAACCATCATTGCGGCCTTTGGTTCCTTACGGTTGCCCATCAGTGATAAAGTAGATGGAAAATTCGGATTGCGTTACGAATCCACACGGCTAAATTTCCAGTCTCAAAATCAGCCGGAACGGGTTACCACCTACGATAACTTTTTTCCGTCTGCCTATCTGAATTTTAAACTAAACGAAAAACAAAAATTTTCCATTTCCTACAATCGACGTATCAGCCGGCCTACTTTTAATCAGCTTGCCCCTTTTGTTACCTTTCTGGATCCGCAGACTTTGTACACCGGAAATGAAAATCTGGTGCCGGCTATTTCGAATTTATTTAAAGCAGACTACACTATCAGACGGTATATTTTCACTTTACAGTATACCAGTATCAACAATGATATTTTTCAATATCAACCCATTTTTGACAACATGACGGAAAGACAGACTTTCACCAGTTTGAATATTCCACGGGTAGAAAATTATTCGTTACAAATTTCTTTACCTTTTGAGGTGGGATCCCGATGGAGTATGCAATACCGGATTTCCGGTTTTTACGAACGAACAAAATTTTCGGAAGAAAACGAATCGCTAGATACGGGTGGATTTACTTTTTTTTCTACCCAAAGAATAAAAATAAAAAAGGG
>CAKZUV010000034.1 GCA_937921555.1 uncultured Saprospiraceae bacterium | reverse complement strand
TCATTCGATTCCTCTCAAAAAATTTACTTTTCTAAAAAAAATCTATTCGCTATCACTACACAAAAAAAAATCTTACTTGTTCGTGTGCTCCGAAGTTCCGTAAAACTTCAGTCTTCTCTATCAGTGTCAATGAACTTTTTAAAACCTTATTTTTTTCGCTTATAAAAATGATTCATATAAGTTGAAAAACAAGGTCTCGTTTTTCTTTTAAAATTCGGTTCGTTTACCGAAGAATTTCCGCTATTTTCAAACGGGATTGCAAATATACCACTATTTAGAGAAAAAACAAGTTCGACAGAAAAAAAATTCCATTATTTTATTTTAATTTTTATTTCCCATCATTTCCCATGGTCAAAAGATGGTTTTCCGCTGTTATTTAGGCTAAATTTGCTACAAAATTATAAAAGAAGTTTATAGGGCTTCTTATTCCTTTTCAATATTATAACTTAAAAAAGATGGCAGTTTTAACTCAGAAGAAGAAAAAGCATAATTTTTTCGCAGGTCCGGCAATATTACCAGCTCCAGTTTTGGAACAAGCGGCCGCTGCGGTGGTTGAATTTGAGGGTATGGGTTTATCCTTACTGGAAATTTCTCACCGGAGCAAGCAATTTTCCGCAGTCATGGACGAAGCGTTTGCGTTGACACGCTCCTTGTTAAATCTTCCTGACAACTACGAGGTGCTGTTTTTGACAGGGGGAGCTAGTTCTCAATTTTTTATGACTGCCATGAATTTGCTGCCTCAGGGAAAAAAGGTGGGTTTTCTCAATACGGGTACCTGGTCAGATAAGGCGATCAAAGAGGCAAAATTATTTGGAGAGGTGGTAGAAGTCGGTTCTTCCAAAAGTGAAAATTTCAATCATATTCCAAAAAATTACAACGTTCCTGGTGATCTGGAATATTTACATCTTACCAGTAATAATACTATCTTCGGTACGCAGTTACAGGCGTTTCCGGAGGTGAACATGCCGATCGTTTGTGATATGTCTTCCGATATTTTTAGCCGTCCGCTGGATATTGAAAAATTTGGATTGATTTACGCAGGTGCACAAAAAAATCTGGGGCCGGCCGGAACGACCCTGGTTATCGTTAATAAAGATTTGCTAGGTAAGGTTAACCGGGCGATTCCGACGATGCTGGACTACCGAACGCATATTGCAAAAAATTCCAGTTTTAATACGCCTCCGGTATATCCTATTTATGTTTGTATGCTGACGATGCGCTGGTTAAAAGAAAACGGGGGTGTGGCAGCGATGCAAAAACGCAACGAAGAAAAAGCGGCGTTGCTTTACGGAGAAATTGACCGAAATGAGTTGTTTAGCGGATACGCTCACAAGGAGGATCGTTCGCGGATGAATGTTACTTTTACGATGGAAAATCCGGAACAGGAAGCTGACTTTTTAGCGCTGGCAGCGGAGGCTGATTGTGTGGGTCTGAAAGGACACCGCTCGGTGGGTGGACTGCGGGCTTCTATTTATAATGCGCTGGATCTTTCGAGCGTGGAGGTGTTGGTAGATGTGATGAAGGAGTTTGGAAGAGTGAAGGGGTAATTTTTTGCTATTTGCCGCTTGCTATTTGCTTCTTGCTTCACTCGACTGCGATAAAAGAGGGCAAGAAGCGAGTAGCAAAGAGCATTTCATTTTAATAAACACAAATGGCTGGTAAAGTCGCAAAAATTTATCTGGATATTTCTGGTAAAAAGATACCGGCCAAAATTTACTGGGAGCGGCGTAATAATGTGCGGGCTTCGATCGGTAAAAAGGCGGCGATCCTGAGAATGCCAACACGAATTACTGCGGCGGATCAGGAGAAACAGATGCGTTGGTTTACGGAGTGGGTCGGTACGCAGTTTGCCAAGAATACCGATTTACATCTTCAGTTTTTTGGGAAGGGATACCGGGATGGAGATACGCTGAAGGTAGGAGCCAGAACTTATCTTTTAAAATTTAATTTCAGTGACCGGAAGACGCATTCTGGTAAGTTGAAAAGCGGGGTCATCACCCTCGAGCTGAGTCGTGGCGACCAGGAACCACATTTACAAAAAAGTATTAAACATCTGCTGAGCCGGCTGATTGCGCAGGATTTTATGCCCAATATCACCCGTAAGGTCAATGAACTCAACCGGATTCATTTTCAAAAGCCTATCAAAAGTGTCAACCTGAAATATAATCAGACCAATTGGGGAAGTTGTTCTTCAAAAGGCAATGTCAATTTATCTACTCGCCTGCTTTTTGCTCCGGAGGAAGTAATTGATTATGTGATTATTCACGAACTGGCGCACTTGATTGAGCTGAACCATTCTGCTCGTTTTTGGAAACTGGTAAGTGATGCGATGCCGGATTACGAGGAGAAGGAAAAGTGGTTGAAGAAATATGGGAAACATTGTAATTTTTAGGGTTTTCTAAATGGCTCTTCGGGGTAAACAAAGCTTCCCGACCAAGCCAAGCTGTTGAGGTGTCACGCAAAAACATAAACTGGTAAACCTGCTTTAAAAAGTGTTCTTCGCGCAGAGATGCAAAGAAACCCAGAGCTTTGGTGCGTACTTATCTTTAGGCGTTTAGCAACCTTTGCCTGGCATTTTGCTGTCCGCGAGGTTACGGAACGGAAACGAACGAAACGTAAAACAAAAGAGGCTATTCGATTACCCGAATAGCCTCTTGTATTTTTTTAGAAGAAATCTTCTTATTCTTCTACTACTTCAAATGCCAGTTTTGGCTGCACGTCTTTGTGCAATCGCAGGGTCATTTCGTAGGAACCGATATTTTTGATTTCCTCGGGTAGCAGCACTTTCTTTCTTTCGATATCCATACCGAATTGTTCTTTGAGTGCGGCCATTACCTGTACAGTGGTAACGCTACCGAAGATCTTACCGCTGGTACCGGCTTTGGCACCGATTTTCAGGGTTTTTCCTTCCAGTTGAGCAGCCATTTCTTCGTAAACACCGACCATTTTAGACTCTTTTGCTTCCTCTTGTCTTTCGAGGTCGGCCAGTCTTTTACGGTTGGTAGTGTTAGCGATTAACGCTAATTTTTGTGGGATGAGGTAGTTGCGCGCGTAGCCATTCTTAACCGTAACAATGGTGTGCTTGTCTCCTACTTTATCTATATCTTTTAATAATATAATTTCCATTATAATATTTTTTAAATTGTTAGCAATCCAAGCGATTGGGTTAATCGCTTATTTTAATAAATCCGTTACGTAAGGTAACATCGCCAGGTGTCGTGCCCGCTTGATGGCGGAAGCGACTTTACGCTGGTATTTGAGTGAATTTCCGGAAATTCTTCGCGGCAAAATCTTCCCTTGCGGGTTGATAAACTGCATTAAGAAATCAGGATCTTTGTAATCGATATATTTGATACCGAATTTTTTGAACCGGCAGTACTTTTTACGCTGGTTACCAATTTTAGGATTGCTTAAAAATTTTATATCATCTCTTGAAGCCATCTTTATTTATTTTTTGAGTGGTTACTGTAAATTTTGTCGTTCTTCTCTGCTGTATTTAAAAAATAACAGATCTTGCTTCGCAATTTTCCGGTAACCGGATATTAGTCAATAGATTTTATTCCTCTTCGCCGGCAACTTCTGCTACGGCAGCTTTGGATTCGGACATTTTAGCCTGCGTCTTAACCGCCTCAGCTTTTACGGGTGTCTTTTTAGGTTTACCCAATGTCTTGGTCACGCCCTTTGGTACATCCGCTTCCGCTTCTGCTTTAGGTCGTTTTTTACCGATTTTACCGGCACGCTTGTCTTCGTTATACTTGATCCCGTATTTATTGAGGGCAAAGCATAAGAAACGCATGATTCGCTCGTCCCGACGCATAGCCAGTTCGATTTTGCTGACGAATTCGCCGTTAGGAACCTGTACTTCCACGCAGTAATAAACCGCAGAGGTACGTTTGTTAATTGGGTACGCCAACTGACGTAATCCCATCTCATCGTTATGGACAATGGTAGCTCCGTGAGACTTCAATTGTTCAACATAATTCTGAGCTGTCGCTTTAATTTCCTCGCCCGACAGCACCGGATCTACGAGGAAAGTCACTTCGTAATTTCGCATTTACAAGAAGTTATTATTAGAATTAAAAAATAATGAAAAAGCCATTTTTTAGTAAAAAACAGTTCTTTCAAGTTTAAAAAGGTTTGCAAAGATACGATTTTTTCAGGAAAAATCACACATCATCGCGCCGATAATTAGCAAAGGCTTCCAAAGCTAAAATTATGTGTGAGCGTCTGCAAATTTTCTACCGTATCTATCGCTACTTCCGAATAGAAAAATCATACGCAATAATCACAATAAACGACCGGAAACGACTATTCACCTTCCCGATATCCGGATCGTCAAACAGGTTATCAATATTGGTTTTATTGACATCCAGTCTGGGACTATTGGAGTTACTCAAACCAAAACCGTAATCCAGTCCGAGCGAAAATTTACTGTTCCAGATTTCCAGGACATTTCCGAGAGAAACGTGGGCGACCGACGGCGTAGTGGACAGGATTTGCAGTGCCAGATTTTCCTGTTGTCTGCGACGCTGGTTGAAGTCGGTGCGGAAGCCCCAGATGAGGGTGGACTTTTTGCTGATGGGGGTTTGGCAGCCAATCGCAAAATTGGTGACTTGCCGGTTGCCCGTGCGGACGCTGAAGTTAGTGATGTTCGGCGTTTCACCCAATCCATCGAGCGGATCGTCCGTATCGTCGATCAAGGTATAATTACCAATGCTGGTAAAATATTCTAAAGAAAAAGAAATCCGGTGTTTACCAATCGGTATATCTACCCCTACCCCAACGGATAACGGCGTTCGGTAATCGAGTAATTCGGCGTCGTCGAGATTGGTAGAAAGGGTTAGACTGTCGGGAGAAAAGACTTTCAGATCGTCCAGTTCGTAGCTGGCTTTGCCCCAGAGTTCTTTGTAGGATGGCGTGGTTAACGTTACGCCTATTTTAATATCTTTCAGGTGCATGGACAGACCAAACTTGGTGATCATTCTGCCATTGGTGTTAAAAGAATATTTGGTGCGACTTCGCCAGCCGGCCAGCAGCGCATTGGTATTTCCATCAAAAATCTCCTGCCGTAGTCCCAGGTCAGTTGATTCGCTGTGGAAGGTGGTAAACTGGGTAACTCCAATCGCCAGAAAATCAAAAATCCTCCAGCTCGCGCCGATGCCGACCCAACGTTCGGAGAGGCGACGACTGAAATCCAGGTTGGCCTCGTAGATTTGATTTTCCGTTCCCTGAACGGGTACGAGGGTCCGATAGCGAAATCTGAGGTTGGATTTGAAGCGAGTAAAGGAGGTGATGGCTACCCGAAAATTGTCGTATTTGAATGGGTTAAATCCGATGGCGGCCAGACCGGGCGCGAAGCCAAATTCGGTATCTTTGATGGTTCTTCCCTGACCGAAATAGTTACGGGTTTTTAGCGAAGCGTGGGAGGGGGTGATAAAGGAAAGGGAGAGTGAGAAATCGTCGTCTTCGCCCATTGCCATGGCGCCGGGGTTGTAAAAAACGGCGGTTTCATCGTCGGTGCTGGCAATGACGGCGCCGTTGAGGAGCAAGGCTCTACCACCGAATTGGTTGGTCCAATAATGCGCATCTACTTGAGCCGTACTTACACTGAAGGAAAAGAGTGTGAGTAGAAAAAGTATAAAATATTTCATTTATGCAAAATACGAAATACCTTATGCTTTGTAATAATTCTTTTCCTATTATTCCACTTTTACCCGAAAGTATCCTTCCGTGATCACCATTGTATCCGGTGCTACAACCGGTGGTTCCGCAATGCTTCTATCATTAAACCGGCATTGAAACCGGCCCATCATCTCGGTCGTGTCCGCATTAAAATAATCAATGATAAGGAAATCTTTTTTCGTTCCGGTTCCCTGGGATATACCGAAGGTGCCAAAGCTCTGGTCGCCTGATGAATAGCTGTAAAATACGGAAGCGTTTCCTGCCCTTGTGAGAAATCCTCTTGTTTCTAAAAATAGCGTATCCTTCAAATTTGCTTCGGATGAGATAATCAACCAAAGTGCCTCTGGTATTATTCCTGATTTCCCGATAATAACAGATCTACCGGTGTTTGTCACCCGTAGTCGGACCTCATTTTCTACAAAACACTCCCCGTTTTGTAAAAAAGATCCAAAGTACTCTTCTACTTCACAGGGGACGTCGTATATGGGCATTGTAGGAATCGGTGGTACTGGCTCTTCTTTTTCGCAAGCAAAAAAACAAGTTATTACTATTAGGAAGATGGATAGGTTTTTCATTTTTACTGGATTCCGTTTAAGCCCTTTTGATTATGCTTTATTCTACTTTTACCCGAAAGTATCCTTCCGTGATCACCATTGTATCCGGTGCTACAACCGGTGGTTCCGCAATGCTTCTGTCGTTAAATCGACACTGAAAACGACCCATCATTTCGGTCGTGTCCGCATTAAAATAATCAATGATTATAAAGTCTTGATCCGTTCCAGTTCCTGGGGATATGCTAAAAGTTCCACCACTAGAATCCCCTAATCTATAGGTATAGAGCACTGAAGCATTGTTCACTCCTGCAACTGGTCTTAAAAATAGCGTATCCATCAAATTTGCTTCGTGTGAAATAGATAAATTAATCCCTTCCGGTATCATTCCTTGTTTTCCAATTCTAAAGATTCTATCAATATTCGTCACCAATAATGTAACCTCATTATCCACAAAACACTCCCCATTTTGTAAAAAAGCACCATAATATTCTTCCACTTCGCAAGGGACATCGTATATGGGCATTGTAGGCATCGGTGGTACTGGCTCTTCTTTTTCGCAAGCAAAAAAACAAGTTATTACTATTAGGAAGATGGATAGGTTTTTCATTTTTTGATGATTAAAGGTTTAATAATTCGGTCAGAGCCGGTCTTTATTTCCAGAAGATATCTTCCCGGAATATAGGTCTGAAGGTTTAATTTTACTTGTTGAGTTCCTTTAGAAAAATGAACTGGCCCACCAAGATAATTTATCTGGCCTATTCCATTGATCAATAAAATTTCTGTATTTCCTTCCTGCTCCACCTGAAATTCAAGGTTTACAAAATCTACTGCGGGATTCGGATAGATTAATATTTCCGGTGTATTTTCTTTAAAAATCCAACTGGGATCGGTGACGATACTATTGGTAGAAAATGCTTCCCAATTTTTCACTCTCTTGACCTGGGGGTATTCAGCGGTCTCTCCAGTCTCCAGGCAGGTAGCAACTAATTCAATGGAAACGAATTCTACGTCATCTGGAATATCATCGCTGGAAAGATAAAAATCCTCTTCGTAGTTTACTATTACTTCGCCATTGCTATCTTCGACGTAGTCCATTGCATCGTCAAAATAATAACGCCATTCGTAAGATTTATCGCTATCATAACACCCCACATCATAAGGTCTCCACCTGAAATCAGTAGGACTTGAATAAATATAATCTGGTCCATCAATAAAAGCCGTGTAAGAATTATGTGAAGTCACGGGACAATCAGGTAAATTTTCACTGAATTCGCTTATAGCAGAAGCGGTGTTCTCTATCATTCGTACATTGTCTTTATCTTCAGCCCCCGTAGGAATTCCATTTAAATTAGCATCCGGATTAGAAAAGCGAAGGACTACTTCATTACCTAAAAAAGAATCCATTATCGTTCTACGGGGAATAAATGTAGTAGGTTCCGTTTGCATTTCTATCCACTGGTAGCCATTTGCAAAAGCATGATCACCATCTATATGAAAACATCCCAGTAAATGCCCTATTTCATGTCCCAGAAGTAGACTGTTAAACTCTGCACTTGCAGCATTAATTACACTATATACCCTGTCTGAATCAGTTTCTGGATTTGCAGTTGCCAATCCGCCTATAGGTCTATTACCCTCACTTACAAATACTAAGTTCGTCCTTTGAAATAATACTACCAGATCCGCATTATTACAACTCCGTAAGGAAGCGACTTCCTCAGAGTCCCTCATAAGGTTCAAAATTCTTTCACTATTTATATCATCATCTGCATATCCACTATACAATTCTACCCCCGCAGTCTTTATTTCCAGGTGTTCTATATCAATCTCGGAATCATTTAAAGCAGTTTCCAGATTTGCTAGTCCAATAGTAATCAGTTCATCTATGTCAAACGCCTCGTCTGCCGCCTCCGTATATAAAAATAATACCTCAATCACCGCATCAGAACGAATGCCCGCCTGGGGTGGATCTCCAATAATCTGACCACCACTACCGCATTGAGGGTGGCCAAGTTCCGGAGGAGCCATCTCAATTATATAATTAATCTTAGCGGACAGATCACTATTTTCTCCAGCATCCTTTATCTTAAATTTTCTATCATAGTAGCTAATTGTTCCGTACTTTTTGTCATTCTTTTTTATAAATAGCACATCACCAACTATACGATTATTGGTATTTAAGATATCGCCTTTCCAGATATATCCGCCGGTTCGATCCTTCTTAACCGATTTGGCAACCGCCAGAATTTTTTCGGATACTCCTGGCAGCTTAAAGGAAAGACGGCCTTTTTGTTGAATATTCTTGAGGTTTCCTAGCTTAATATAAGTAGAATTAATGCAGTTCGGTTTCTCGGACCATTCTGATAAAATGGCTTCCGAATAGGGAGTAGCCTTGGCTTCGGTCGAATTAATAGGTGTGATAAATCCTTGTGACAAACTGCTCTGCTCAGATACATTTATCTGACTTTTAACATTACTGAAGAACAGTAAACACAGAGTCAATAAAAATGTACTCCGGAAATGTACTCCGGAAATGTAGATATTTTCTTTTTCATAAATTGAAAGATTAGATTGATAAAAATAAATTTCTCCTAAAAGTAAACAATATTTTTAAAAATAAAGACTACAGTTTATTTTTTTATAAAAAACCTATTACTAACGTAAATTTTTTTACACTAAAATTTCGCAATCCGGTAGCGCCGCTTTCACCTCTTCTGAAATTTCCAGTGGATGCGGATCATTTTTGAGTCGATTATTTCGCAAATCCAATACGCGGAGTTGGGGCATGGCTTTCAGCGTAGAAGGGAAGGTTTTAAAATTATTCATTTGTAAGTTTAAGTGTGTCAATTGTTTCATGTTTTGTACAGACTTTGGGATACTGCCCAGGAAATTAAAAGAGAGGTCAATTTTTTGCAGATCTTTGAGATCACCAAAATTGACAGGAAGGGAGGTAAATTTGCAATTGTGAAAATCGGCGGTTTCGATGAGGGGGACGTGTTCAACGATGTCCACCGGAAATTTAGCGTTGATTTTCATATTGTAAAAAAAAACTGTTTCCGGGTCTTTTTCGCGCCAGTCTTTGAATCCCAGTCCCGACCGGTAGTTGAGGTGCGTCCCTTCCATAAGTGCCTGTAACGCGGCGGTACGTTCGGGGGAGGTTTTATGAAAATGATAGAGGACATAACGCAATCCTTTTTTATACCTTTTGTGAAAAAGCAGCGACAACTTAGCGGCGGCAGTCCGGGAGGTACTCCGTGCTAACTTTTCCAGTTTCTTATTGACTTCCTGGGCTTTTACTTTGCCCGCCAGATTGGTAAACCGCTGTGCGTCCGCGATGATGGGCAGGTATTCTTTGGGCGCATTCCGGTCCAGCAATTTTTTGGCAATGCCCCGCACTTTGGCGTCCGGACAGGTTTTGTAAATGACCAGTACAGTATCAATCAATTCGTCGGGAACGCCGCCATTTTTCAGCATTTCCAAACCGACCATAACATTGGCGGATTCGTCACTCTCCAATAATGGCAGGAGGTTGTTACTGACATCCAGTTTGCCAGCATCGACGGCCGCTTCTATAAAGCCCGGTGCGTCGGATTTGAAGCGTTCGTAAAGGTCAGATTCTGAGATAATTTTAAAATGTCCATCTTTCAGTACTTCGTAATCCCGGGGATTTTTGCCGATAACGACGTGGGTGACCTGATTGGAAAATTTAGTGGCTAACGGAATTTTCAGAATGCCCATTTTTTCTTTGATCTCCGTTTTTTTCCGACCGGGCGTTCCGGCGATATAAAGTTGAGCATCAATTCCAAGGGATTCGATATTGTTTTCCCGGCTACTGATTTCCTGAATTTGTTTTTGCAAAATAGTACGCAGGTCAATATGACTGACATTCATCAGGGTCAACAAATCATTGATGGAAAAAGCCGGTAAATCTTTCAGTTTTTTCACTTTGGTAATCATCCGAAAATACCGTTCTTTTTCGGATTGTTCAATTTTTGATTTTCCCAGTGCAGCACCGATGCTCAGTACTCTTTCCAGTGGCAGGGCAAATAATTTATAATCATTACTGCGGTCCTCGTAACCCGTGTGGGTCGCAAATTTTGGGCGGGACAGTATGGGAATTTGTTTTTTTGCAATTAACTGATACGGCGAATTGATATAGTGATCTCCGAGGAAAAGCGACTTTAGTTTGGGCAGGCTGTGGATGAAAGAAAGGTCATCAAAAATTTTTCCTTTTCCGTTGATTCTGAGTTCGCGCAATTTGTCCAGACTACTCCAGTCGGCGGGAATTTCCATCGTATCGTTGATGTCCAGCTGCATGTTTTCCACGCCTTTAAATTTTAAAATAAAATCAGGAAAAGCGGCTTTGGTCAATCCTGCGTTTACCACTACGCGCTTGAATTGTCTCGCAAAAACGTAATCGGGTAATCGGGTAGTTTGGGGACTGTGAATAATCAGATCCCGGAAAGGACGGGACGGATAATTTTCAAATACTTTTTTCAGATAAACCTCCAGTTCGTCCGGCCTTAAAACCGGAATCGTCACGTAGCCATTCCGATTTGAAAAAGCCTCCATAAAGGTTTGAAAAACGGTCGTACGATCCGGATGGGTTCCGTCATCTACTTTTAAAAACTCAAAGAAGGAAGTACCCGAACGCCGGAAATCGGTGTATAAAATATCAACGGCAAGTGGCCGCTCAAAATCCGTTTGCAGATAATATTCGTGGACCTGAAAATTTCCCCGTTTGACCGATTCTTTTATTTTCCGGAGTTGCTGGTCGCGGGTATGTGGCGTCAGATATTCGATGATTTCTCTGGCCAGCGTTTCGCTTTTGGTGGTCAGCGCGATGGTCATGAGTGGCCCGGTAAAGCGCGGATTAAAGTCGCTGTTTTTCAGCATTTCCAATACCAGTGCGTCGTTGGGTCCAGGGCCGCTGTAGATTAATTCCAGGATTTTTCGTTCGATAATCTTTGCTTCTGACGGATTCATAATCTTACATTTTATTTAATAACAACATCGCTACTTCCGGATCGGTCATCACCCCTTTTAATGCCGTATTTTCGGAGCTTACCAAATCTTGTAACAGGGTCAGTCGCAGATCATTGGGGATAATATCCATTTTAATAAAAGACTGAATATTTTTGATTTCGTCCTTGTTTGGTTTGATATCATTCAACGTTAAATAATTAACCATTCGCGTGCAGAGTGTCGCGATGATATCGACCCGTAAAACTTCCTGTTGTACAATGGAACGCAGTGGTTTATAAACTATATTCTCAAAATTTTTCGCTTTTAGAATTTCTTCGGAGGTGACCAGTTCGGCGAGATCCTGCTGAACAAAAGAAATAAAAGAGGCGACCGTTTCTTCGTCCAAACAAGAAGATCCCATCATTTGTATCAACGGCAAATCAGCACTAAAATCTTTGATATTCTCAATACTCTGAAAAAACTGAACCAGCGAACGGGGCGTAGTCCGTTGTCCCTGCGCAATCTCCGGATACGTCAGAACGAAATTGATGCAACGGGAATCTACGTCATTTTTTTCGGCCCAGACCGCCCAGGCTTTAGGATCAAAATTCATGGTAATGTGCATCATCCGGGTGAGCATGGCGTTGTCCATCGGCGTGACGGAATAATCTCCTCCGTCGGGATTGGCAGTGAGGACAATCTGCCAGAGTGGCGGTAGTTTCCAACTGACCAGTTCGTAGTTTTGGAGCAGCTGCATGATTCCCCGCAGAATCCGATCATCGGCCCGGTTGACATCATCAATCAGTAAAATTCCCGGTCCTTCTCCGGTGGGCACCCAGTCGGGACTGCTAAAGACGGTCTTGCCGTTCTCGATGGCGGGCATTCCGACCAGGTCTCCCATTTCTTCAAATTGCGCGGGGGCGATATAGGCCCACTGATAGCCTTTGGCTTCGGCGATTTGCTGGACCATTTCGGTTTTTCCGATTCCGTGGGTTCCCCAGATGCAAATGGGGGATTTTTTATGGCCTCGCTTTTCGGAGCTGAGGTTGGTGTCGATGATGTGTTCGGTGAATTTTTGTACTTCGGTGGCGTTAGAGGTGGTGCCGTAGAAGACGTAGTTGTGTTTTTGATTTGACATTTATTGAGTTGTTGAGGCGCTGCGCTTGTTGAAACACTTCGTTTGTTGAATCGCTGCGCTTGTTGAATCATTGAATTTATATAATCTAATTACGTTTATCTGGCATTATTAATTTTTCATTATCACATTATTCATTAAAAGCAGAGCCCGCGCGCTGCCTCAAGCAATTTTAAGTTTCTTCCCTGGCAGTTCGTCCCATATTTTATCTTCTGTTTTTATGCCGTTGGAGGAGATGATCCAGAGGACGGGGAAGCGTGGTAAATTAGTGGGCGCCGGGGCGTAGCCATCCGTAAAATAGATGAGGGCGTCGGGGCGGTATTCCTGATTTCCGTAGATCATGGGCGCTTCGAAAGAGGTGCCGCCGCGTCCGTGTATTTCGACGGGAGGTGTTCCTTTGTAATTGTAGGTTTTGTGAATATGGGTATCGCATTCTACGATTTGAATTTCTGCGCCTTGTCGCCAGATAAAGTAGATTTCAGAGAAAAATTCGATTAGTTCTTCTTGTTGAATACTGCCCGAGGTATCGATGGCGATGAGCAGGCGGTTCCGGCGTTTTATTTTTATTCCGGGAACGGTACCGTAGCGACGCGAAGGTCGCCGGATGGTGTTTTTGATATAAGAACTATTGCTGGTCGAGGCGAAGAGTCGCAGGACCCGCCGCCAGTTGAATTTTGGTTCCATGCCTTTTAGGATTTCCGCTAATTTTTCGGCTAGTCCGGCGGGGAGGTTTCCGTAATTTTTGTATTTGTGTTTGACACGTTCGGCGGTTTGCTTGATGATTCGGTTGGCCTGGTATTCGGCAATTTTTCTTTCTCCTTCGGACATTTTTTCAAATTCTTCCCAGAATTTATGACGTTGCAGCGCTTCGTTCTGACCGTCGATTAATTCTTTAATTCTTAACTGAGGGTGACCATCTTTGCCCGTAGTTTCCAATTTACTGACGGCAGCTTCAAAGGTCATTTTTGGGTTTTGTTTCATGGTTTTGTCGAGTTGGCGGTAGTAGTAGCCAACGTCTTTGTCCTTTTCCAGCGTAATCCCATACATTGGTTCGAGATAGGCAAAATTATCCAATACGATACCGCCGGTTGGCAGCTGGGCCGTGGCAATATATTGATTAACTACAAGATCAGCGGCGATATTAAAGAGGGTTTTATTAGAATAATTTTTCATGATAAACAAATGCTTCAGGACGATGTGCAGCATTTCGTGTTTGATCAATCCGTAACGATGTTCTTCGGACAGGGTGCTCCAAAAATCTGCGTTGACGATCAGCTTTATATTTTGCCGGTTCATGAGTGCAACGGCGGCGGTTTCCGTTTGGGTGGAAATTTCTTTTGGCAGGCCCATCATGAAGTGTCCGTAGAAGGGTTCTGCGAGGAGGAGTTTGATGCTGGTTTTGGAGATGGAGTCGAGCATATGTTATTGTTGAATTGTTGAAACGCTGCGCTTGTTGAAGTGTTGATTTTTTAAAATAATACTAAATTTTCTAGATACCTCTTTATTCACTTATGCTTGCTTTAAAACTCTTTCAAATACATTAAGATTAGCAATATATTCACCTCTACAGTTCCAACCTTCACTTAATTCTGCCCATTTTTTTTGTCTATCAATTGCAAGTTGAATTATTGGTTTATTTCTTTCATCAATTTTGCCTTCATCAACTAATTGACCAAAACCAGTTGCAATTGCAGAAATATCAACCTTAAAAATATATTGATAATCGTCAAAATTATCATCCTCTATTTGCTTTCTGATTAATCCTTTATCAAGAATATTATCATTGTATTCTGAGATATTCAATTCACTAACACTTTCTATTGTCCATTTTAAGCATTCATATGTTGGTAAGTTTGGATTTTCTTTTTTCCAATCTCTAAATTCAGCTAACGCCAAATCTCCTTCATCAGAACCAAATGGTGCTAATTCGTCTATACAACTCCAGAAAAAATCTTCAGGAATAAGTTCAATTGCTCTTTGATGAGCATGTTCTTTTTTAATTCCATATACTTCTTCTTTCATTGTAAACAATTTCTAATGTCATTAAGAATCAACAACCGCAAGATAGTGCAACCATTTCAAATAATCAACAAAATAGTTATTTTATTTTAAATAATAATCAAAAAAGTGTCACTAAGTAATAATTACCTGATGACACCTTTTTTCTTAATACGCCTCAAAATCCTGGATTGCTACGCCCCACCCGCTTCGATGATCGGCTGTGTGCCTTGTTCGCTACAGAGTACGACCAGCAGATTGGTGACCAGTTTGCGTTTGTCTTCGGGGGTGAATGAAACGATCTCTTTATCTTCCAATTGATTGATGGCCATTTCGACCATCCCGACGGCACCTTCTACGATTTCGGTACGAGCGGAGATGATAGCACTTGCCTGCTGACGCTGAAGCATGGCAGCTGCGATCTCTCTGGCATAGCTCAGATGATTTATCCGGCTTTCCATGATTTCGATGCCGGCCTGATCGAGTTTATTCTGAATTTCAATTTTAAGATTTTCCGCTACTTCTTCGGTATGTGTAATAAGCGAGTGCGCTCCTTCGTCCGCTTCGTAAGGATATTTCATGGCCAATCCACGGAGAGCAGCTACGCTTTGACGGGTTAGAAATTTTCCAAAATCTTCTACATCAAAATAAGCAGCATACGTATCTTTGATTCGCCAGATAACGATGGCGCTGATCTGAATAGGATTTCCTTTCAAGTCGTTTACCTTAATCATTTCTGTCTCAAAATCCTGTACTCTTAAACTGGCTCGCGTCCGCTTAAAGAAAGGAATCGTCCACCGGTAGCCATCTTGCTTATCCGTGCCGACGTAGCTACCAAAAAACATCTGAATGATGGCTTCGTTGGGTTCGATCACATAAAGTCCTCTCGACATAAAAAGCAGTATCAGAACCGTAGGAATAACTAACACTATATTTTCCGGCCGGTCTATGGCAGTTCCACTATTAAAAATTCTGTTGGCCATAAAAAACGCAAATACAAGAAGTATAAGTGCTACAATCCAACCATTTACTGAAAAACCTTTTTTTTCTTTCATAATCATTTATTTTAGAGCTTGTCTAAGTACACCGTAAAATATAAATTAAAGTTCCGCAGACAAAAATATATCGACCAAGTGTCTGTTTTTCAGGATTAAAATTTTTCTTTAATAAAAAAATAGACCCATCATCAAAAAAACCTTTGCAGAAATAAAATCTGCAAAGGTTTTTTCTTACAACATATTTTACCAAACAATCTAATCCCTTACCACTGACACCGCCATGTTATCATCAAATTCGCCCAGCATCACGGGCGACTGACGCATCCCGGTATAGGAGCGAACGTTCTGATAAATATAGCTGTACAATTCATCAATCGTCACGATACCATCCGTGCTCAGATCGGCCTCTCCGCGTAATCCACGAATCAGAAAATGACTGAACACCCCTTGTCGTAATCCGCTGGATTCCAGAGAAGTTTCCGTGGATTTAGAAGAAAGAATTAACGCGGTTCCTCCTTTGGCTTGTGCCAGAGTCCGATAATACTTATCCAGTGTTTCCGAAACGGTTCCGCGGCTGGCATACATACTACCGGAGTGACAAGCGTCCGCAATACAAATTTTATATTTCGCAGGACTTTGTTCCAGCAATGCGTTGATATCTTCGTGTAGCAATTTATTATTATAACCATCAAAATCAATGGGTAAAAAAGAACCGTTCAGGCCGTGACCGGAAAAGTATAACATGACCAGATCATTGGGTCCTGCCTTTGAAAAAACATCACGCATCGTTGATTTTATTTTTTCCAGGGTTGCGTCTTCGTCGATCAATATTTTTATCTGATCATTATCCAATGCTCCGCCTTCGGGACTTTTTAAGTGAGCAAAAATCCGGTAAGCATCGTCGTCCGTATATTTGAGTGCCGGCATGTGTTCGTAGTTAGAAACACCAACTAACACGGCCCACACTTTCGTGTCTTTATTTTGTTGTATTTCAGTGACAGACTGGAAATCATCTGTCGCATCCGGTGTTTGATCAGGCTTTCCTACGTACGTACCGTCCCGCCAGAAACCGTTGACTTTAGATCCGTCGAGCATAAACAAAGTTCCGTTTCCATTAAAACTTCCCCGGCTCCATTGCCCTTCGTATTTTTCGCCGTTGGCGTAATAACAAGTGCCGGTTCCTTCCGGAATCTCATTTTTAAATGATCCTACATACTTCGCCGAACCACCTTCGTAAATATAGGTACCGATTCCATTCTGGCAATCGCCTTCGATACAACCTTCTTCGGCGATGCTGGCAGGTCTGAGATTTTGAAACTCGCCATTTACCCAATTGCCATTGGTTTGTGTACCATTCAGATGATAAATAGTACCTGGGCCATGAGAGTAATTATTTTTAAAACCACCAATATATTTTTCACCATCCGGGTAATACCACGTGCCCTGACCGTGCAATTTCCCGTTGTTAAATTCCCCTTCGTATTTGCTGCCGTCAATGTACACATATACGCCACGACCCGCTTCGCAATTGCCCTGTACGCAACCCGACTGTACGTCGAATGCGGTGGTCGTCCGGGTATTACCCTTGGTCGCAAATTCTAAAACTTGTCCTTCCGTATTGATGGGTTGTCCACGTAACCACTGGCCTTCCCGACGGGTACCATCGGGATAGGTTTTTACCCCGTAGCCTTCCGGATATCGCTGTACCCACTGTCCGCTGTACCGGGTACCATTGACGTAATCGCAAGTTCCCTGCCCGTGGATTTCGCCATTCTTAAACTGGCCGGTATATTTGGTTCCGCTGGGATACACAAAAGTGCCTTTTCCGTTGAAGCAGTCTCCTTGCACACACTGGGCGTTCAGAGAAAATGAAGTTAACAAAATAAAAATCAGTAAAAGGGGGAATCTGTACATGGGTCCGTATTTTTATTGTGATAGACAAGTGGATTTTTTCCAGAAAGGGGAATCCAATAATATTATTACAAAAACATTACCAAATTTCAATATATGTTTTTTATACGGTTTGCCTTTCGGCGAATTTGTTTATTTTTAGGAAAGTGGGATAGCTGGATTGGGGATTAAAATAACGTGTCAGATGAAATTTAATGAAAGCGGTTTGGTTTTTAATTTTCCGGCAGACTGGAAAGTGATCAAGTGGGATGTACATCGTTTCTTTGGGTACGTCAGTGGCCGGGGCTTTAAGGGCGTGGATTTTATGGCGTTGCGTAAGGATGCGTTGTATCTGATGGAAGTAAAAAATTATCAGGACCGGCGACCAAAAGACGAGGCACATCCTTTTGATTTAGTTTTTGAAAATCCGGATTTTTACGCGGAGGTATTTTTACAAAAATTTGCGGATAGTTTTGCGTTGATCAGCATTGTGGAAAAATATTATCTGCGAAAATTTCTTTTTAAGTGGTGGTCCCGACAAAATTACCGGGGTTTGCAAAGGCTGGCCCGCAACGCTTTTTTTCAAAATTTTGATTTTATTTTCTGGACCAGAGCGGCTCAGATTATTCGGGAGCGACCAGAGCAAGTGTGCCTGATTATCTGGCTGGAACCCGGCCCCAAAATTCCGGAGGATAAATATTTAGAGCTAAAAGAAAAGCTACTTTCTTACTTTAAGAAAAATCCCGTTTTGCCGGAAGGCGTAAAAATTATCATTGCCAATAAAAATGATCAGGTTTCTGATTTAAATATAGAAGTCAGACCAACATGAATTACTAAGTAAATATTCAGGCTTTCTTGCTGACTTTATGTGTCCACTCAGGGTTGATTGCGTCCAAAGTAACGTAAGTCTGTTTTTTTCGTAAGAAAATAGACGATCATTGCCGTTGATTATTTTCGTCACCTCATCTGAGTACAGGGTGCGACAATTATATTTAAAAGCTTTTTTATTATGGAAAATATTATAGGAACCATTCTTAGTTTTGCAGGAACCGTCATGACAATTCTTGTGGTGATGGCGGTATTTTATCTGGCGCGTATTTTTCTGGATCGCCAGGCAAGAGGAAAAACCGATGCGGGATTAATTCGGGGGATCATTCTATTTACCATCGGACTGGTAGGAGCGATAGCGATCATTCTGGCGCTACCAATGGGTGACTCACTGCGCGGACAGATTACCAGTCTGATTGGGATTGTCTTGTCGGCGGTATTGGCACTGAGTTCTGCTACTTTTATTGGAAATGCACTTGCGGGAATTATGCTCCGGGCCGTGAACAGTTTCCGGGTGGGAGATTTTATCCGCGTGACTGAGCATTTTGGACGAGTAACGGAAAGAGGTCTTTTTCATACCGAAATACAAACGGAAAACCGAGACTTACTGACTTTGCCCAATTTATTTTTAGCCACTAATCCTGTTAAAGTGACTCGGTCTTCCGGAACTTTTATCAGTGGTATTTGCTCCCTGGGCTATGATGTGAATCACAAAAAAATTGAAAAAGCGCTGATAAAAGCAACCGAGATGGCCGGACTAAAGGATGGATTTGTCAGAATCCAGGAGCTCGGTGATTTCTCCGTCGTCTATCAGGTATACGGATTAATTTCAGATATCAAAACCATTCTGAGCGCTGAATCCCGCCTCAACGGAATGATTCTGGATGCGCTGCACGAAGCAGATATCGAAATTGTTTCTCCTAATTTTATGAACCAGCGACAGGTCGGCGATACTATTTTTATTCCTAAAAAAATGCGGGCGACCGTTGACAAGAATCCTGAGGATAGTCCGGAAAACAAGATTTTTGACAAGGCCGATGAAGCCGAATCGGTTGAAAAACAAAAGCAGTTAATTAAAGACACCGAGGAAAAAATAAAGGAACTGAACGAACAGTTGAAGACGCTGGAAAGTGAAGAGGAAAAGGCCAAACTACAGGAAACCATCACGCAACTAAAGGGAATTAAAGAACGAATGATTGATAAAGTGGATCAAAAGATTTCCGAGATTAGTGGGAATAAGTAGGCGTGTTTTTTTATGAAGAATGAACAACTAATAATGAAAAAATGAAGAATTAATAATGCCTTCTATCGTGTTTTTTTTATTAGTAATGGCTTCTGCTATTTTGTGCAATGAAGAAGTAAAAATGGTTCTTTTCGCGTTGAGCAATTATTAATTATCTCATTATTAATTCTTCATTACCAACGCGCTTCTACCCTACGCAATCTGCTTTTTCAGTACCGCTAAAATTTCGGCAGCCGCTTCGGCGATAATCGTTCCCGGTCCAAAAATTCCCATTACGCCGGCATCGTATAGAAACGCATAATCACGGGGCGGAATGACACCGCCTGCTACGACCAAAATATCTTCTCTGTCCAGGGCTTTGAGTGCTTCGACGGTACGGGGAACCAGCGTTTTATGACCGGCAGCCAGCGAAGAAATTCCGAGGACGTGTACATCATTTTCTGCTGCTTGCTGCGCGGCTTCTTCCGGCGTCTGAAACAAGGGTCCAATATCCACATCAAACCCTAAATCCGCAAAACTAGTCGCAATAATTTTAGCACCCCGGTCGTGACCATCCTGACCTAATTTGGCCACCATGATCCGGGGACGACGGCCATCGAGCGCCGCAAATTCATCCGCTAATCGCTGCGTGGCTTTAAACTTTTCATCCATACTGATTTCTTTTGAATATACACCACTGACCACTTGTGTCCGCGCGACGTAGCGACCAAAGTGCTGCTCCATAGCCGCCGAAACTTCTCCCAGCGTCGCTCGCTCCCTGGCAGCCGTTACCGCCAGTTCGAGGAGATTTCCTTTGCCGTCTTCAGCGCACGTGGCGAGTGCTGAAAGTGCAGTTTTCACCTTATCATTGTCCCGTTCAGCTTTTACTTTTTGAATACTTTCGACCTGTCCCCGGCGTACTTCGGCATTGTCAACTTCGAGGAGTTCCATCTCGGTTTGGTCGTCCGTTGGAAAAATATTGACACCGACAATTTTATCTTTTCCACTATCAATTCGTGCCTGCTTCCGGGCAGCGGCTTCTTCAATTCTTAATTTTGGCAATCCGTTTTCAATCGCTTTGGTCATTCCGCCCAGTTCCTCTACTTCCTGAATTAAAGCCCAGGCACGATCCACTAATTCGGCGGTTAACTTTTCAACGTAGTAAGATCCTCCCCAGGGATCAACGACTTTTGTTATATTTGTTTCTTGTTGTAAATAAAGCTGCGTATCTCTGGCAATCTTGGCAGAAAAATCTGTAGGTAACGCCACCGCTTCGTCCAGTGAATTGGTGTGCAATGACTGGGTTCCACCCAGGGTCGCAGCGAGTGCCTCAATGCAAGTCCGGGCAACATTATTAAACGGATCCTGTTCGGTAAGGCTCCACCCTGAAGTCTGGCAATGTGTGCGCAACGCCATCGATTTTGGGTTTTCGGGATTGAATTGTTTGATGATTTTTGCCCAGAGCAATCTACCCGCCCGTAGTTTGGCAATTTCCATAAAATGGTTCATACCTATGCCCCAAAAAAATGATAAGCGTGGCGCAAAATTCTCAATTTCTAAACCCGCTTTAAGTCCTGTTTTTATATATTCTAAACCATCTGCTAAAGTGTATGCCAATTCAATATCTGCAGATGCCCCAGCTTCATGCATGTGATATCCAGAGATACTAATACTGTTAAATTTGGGCATAAACTGACTTGTGTATTCAAAAATATCTGCTACCAAT
>CAKZUV010000033.1 GCA_937921555.1 uncultured Saprospiraceae bacterium | reverse complement strand
TACAAGTTAATTGCTGCGGATGTAAACAACTCTGGTTCTATCACATCTTTGGATATGATTGCACTACGAAGAATGATTCTGTTCATTGATACAGAGTTTGCAAACAACACTTCGTGGAGATTTGTTGATGCTGACTACGCGTTCCCTAACACTGCGAATCCATTCGCAACTAGCTTCCCTGAGGAAATCAACTACAACAACCTTGCAACCAGCGAAATCGCTGACTTCGTAGGTGTTAAAGTTGGAGACCTGAACGGAAGTGTAACTGCTAACGCATTAGCTGCCGGTGATACTCGTTCTTCTAACGGAGACTTAGTATTCAACGTAGCAGATCAGAAGTTAGTAGCGGGTAACACTTACAGTGTTGACGTGAGAGCAAATGATTTCACTAACATGTTAGGATATCAGTTCACAGTAGCTTTCGATCAGAATGCAGTTGAATTTGAAGATTTCACAGCTGGTGCTCTAAGAGGATTAACTGCTGATAACTTCGGTTTCGCGAAATTGAACGAAGGTGCTTTAACTACTGCATGGAATAATGAAAACGGCGTTTCTGTAAGCGACGATGAAGTATTATTCACATTGAGCTTCGTAGCGAAGAGAGATGGTAACTTGAGTGATGTAATTTCTGTAGATCAGGTAAGATTTACTTCTGCAGAAGCTTACTCTAACGATGGTGACCTGTTCGACGTAGCATTCAACTTTGACGGTAACGTTTCTGAGGCAGGCTTTAGCTTAGCGCAGAACCGTCCAAACCCATTCAGAAATGAAACGGTTATCGAATTTGAATTGCCTGAAGCAACTACTGCAACCTTGACTATCTACGACGTCGCTGGACGTGTACTGAAGGTTATCGAAAGAGAATACACGAAAGGTGCTAACATGGAAACTATCAACAGTAGTGACCTGAATGCAACCGGAGTAATGTACTATCAGTTAGATACGCCTACTCAGTCTGCGACCATGAAGATGATCGTGATCAAGTAAGTTATATTAGCTCAAAATCCGATTTAAGAATGCTTTAAAATCGGTTTTTGGGATGGCCTCTTCCCGATTCGTTCGGGAGGGGGCTTTTTTTATTTTTTTTATTTTGGAATTAAGTCTAATAAATAGCCCTTATTCACATTCGGTATTCCTGATTGATTACTTACCTTTGCAACATGCCAAGAATTCTTAGTATTGATTACGGACAGAAAAGAACAGGGCTGGCCGTTACCGACCCGCTGCAGATCATCGCCAATGGTCTGGACACGGTACCGACTACTGACCTGCAGGAATGGTTATTTCGTTATATTGCGACCGAAACAGTGGTGGAAGTAGTCATTGGTTATCCAAAACATACGGATGGAACTCCTACTGCGCTGGTCCCTGCTATTGAAAAATTAAAAGAAACTTTGGTAAAACAATTCCCGGAACTCCTGGTTTCTTACGTGGATGAATCCTTTACGTCTTACGAAGCCAGACAAATTATTCTGAAGAGTGGTGCGCGCAGGAAAAAAAGAAGAGATAAAGGACTGGTGGATAAGATTAGTGCCGTTTTGATTTTACAAAATTATTTAGAAAGCAAACGATAAATATGATTTTACCTATTTATGCTTATGGTCATCCGGTTTTAAATAAAGTAACCAAGCCGATTGAAAAAGACTACCCTGAATTTGATCAGTTACTGGCAGACATGTGGGAAACAATGTACGAAGCGCAGGGAGTAGGCCTGGCCGCTCCTCAAATCGGAAAGTCGCTGCGGTTGTTCCTGGTAGATACGGTACAAATAATGGACGAGGGAAAGGAGGACGAAGGAATAAAGCAGGCCTTTATTAATGCGGAGAAAATTGAAGAGGGTGGGGAACCCTGGGATTACGAAGAAGGTTGTCTCAGTATTCCGGATATCCGGGCAGATGTAGAACGTCCCGCTCAGATAAAACTGCGGTATCAGGACGAAAATTTTGAAACCCACGAAAAAGTCTTTACGGGAATGAACGCCCGTGTAATCCAGCACGAATACGACCACGTAGAGGGGATTTTATTCACCCAATACTTGCGTCCTCTGAAAAAGCGCCTGATGAAGCGAAAACTGGAAAAAATTAAAACCGGAAAAATAGATCCAAAGTACCGGATGAAATTTCATGTAAAGAAAAGCAGAAAATAATAATTACCATCGGACACCCCTTACTTCCTGCCAAAATCAGCCGGAATTTCGCCCCATTTTTTGGTTTCCCATTTTATAATTGGATTGCGATACTTGTTATTTTTCAACCAGAAAACACCTCTTTCCATTAACTCAAAAAGAAAAGCATTCTGACTGGTTCTTGTCAAAGTCGTTTTAATCTTTTTATTGCGAACCCAGGCCATCGCCGTTCTGGAGTCCGTATAAATGACCAGATCATCCTTTCCTTCCTTTTTTAAATAAGCCAGTGCGTGGACAATGGCCAGAAATTCACCAATATTATTGGTACCTCTCTTAAATGGACCCTTCCGGAAAAATTCATGACCAGTTTTAGTATCTACCCCCCGATATTCCATGATGCCCGGATTTCCGCTGCAAGCCGCATCTACGGCAATACTGTTCCAGATGATATCCGGATGATCTGAACGTAATACTTTGCTAACTGCTGACTTCTTGCCGCCCTTGCGGATAAAATCGGAAGCATTACCACCAAAAGCAGCTTCTGCTTCTTCCAGAGAGCCAAAAGATTTATACCGGGCGCCGGGATACCCTTTTATTTGTAACTGACAATCCGTCCAGTTATCAAAAATTCCGGTTTCGTTTCCTTCCCAGACCACATAGTATTTTTTCTTTTTCGCCATAGCAACATCTTGTTTAGTACCCTTTAAAAACGCCCCCTGATTTTCAGGCATTTCAGTCGCCTAAAATTATACTATTTTTGTTGGTTAAAAAAACAGATGTTAATTGACACCCATGCACATATCTATCTCCCTAAATTTGATCAGGACCGGCAGGAGGTTATGAATCGGGCGGCTGAGGCCGGTGTGCACAAAATATATTTGCCAAACGTGGACAGTACGACCATTCCCGCCATGCTGAAACTGGAGGCTGCCTATCCGGACCGGTGTTTTGCCATGATGGGCCTGCATCCCTGCTCGGTAAAAGAAAACGTGGAAGAAGAACTGGCCATCGTCAAATCGTGGCTGGACAAACGATCCTTTTGCGCGGTAGGAGAAATCGGGATGGACCTCTATTGGGACAAAACCTTTTTTACCCAACAGGCGGATGCATTTAAAAAACAAATTGAATGGGCCATCGAACTGGACATTCCCATTGTGATTCATTCCCGCGAAAGTACCGATATTGTTATTGATATAATAACTGAGATGAAACATCCTAAGCTGCGTGGCATTTTTCACTGTTTTAGTGGAAATGCCCTCCAGGCCCGCAAGGTCGTCGAACAGGGATTTTATCTTGGAATCGGCGGTGTGCTGACCTATAAAAAATCTACATTGCCTGACGCCATAAAAGATATACCGCTCGAATGGCTGGTTTTAGAAACAGATTCGCCGTATTTACCACCTGTTCCCTTTCGTGGAAAAAGAAATGAAAGTGCCTACATACACCAAATCGGGGACTATCTTGCATCTGTTAAACAACTGCCTTTGGAAAAAATTGCAGCCCAGACAACAAAAAATGCACAAAGAATATTTGATAAACCAGAAATTTAACCATCTTTGGGCCGTGGTTTACTATATTGCGAATTCTTCGGTGATATCCACCAAAAATTGGCGAAAAACATAAAAAAAAACGATAGATGTTAGTTTTTATATGTTTAATGAATAAAAATTTTGAAATGTTATAATATTTTCCAATTTTTGTGAATCGCATTTGATATGAAACACATAAGTAAAGCAACAGTGTATATTTTAAATCAAAAATAAACACTAGAAGGAGAGGTGTCCGAGTGGCTTAAGGAGCACGCCTGGAAAGCGTGTGTACGTCAAAAGCGTACCGAGGGTTCGAATCCCTCTCTCTCCGCATGATTATCTGACAATTATTAAAAGCAAGATTAAACAACGGCAAAAGTTGTTGATCTCTTGGACCAGATAAAAATTAGACAAACATAAAAAACCTTATTTTTTAAATCAAACAATCGTTAAACCTTTAATTATGCGTAAATTAATAGCGTTACTATTCGTACTAGGCGTTGGCCTCTTAAATGGTGGTCTGGAACTAGCGGCACAAGACGGGTCTGCAGAAGCTGCCACGGGCTTTCAATTACTTAAACAATATTTTATTCAGGGAGACTGGAGATTTATGAGTCTTGTACTTGTATGTCTGATCCTTGGTTTGGCCTTCTGTATAGAAAGAATTATTACCCTCAACATCGCTACCGCTAACACGGATAAGCTCGTTGCTGGTATTGATGACCGGCTCAAAGCAGGTGATATCAATGGTGCCATGGAAGTAGCAAAATCTACTCAGGGACCAACTGCAAGTATTTTATATGAAGGTTTGCGTAACGCACCTCGTGGCCCGGAAGCAGTTGAAAAAGCAATCGTTTCTTACGGTGGTGTTCAAATGGGACTTTTAGAAAAAGGACTGGTATGGATTTCACTCTTTATCGCCATTGCACCCATGCTCGGGTTTATGGGTACGGTAATCGGTATGATTCAGGCCTTCGATAAAATTGAAGCAGTAGGTGACCTTTCTCCTTCCGTAGTTGCGGGTGGTATCAAGGTAGCACTTCTGACAACTGTATTTGGTCTGGTAGTGGCGATTATCCTTCAGATTTTTTACAATTACATCGTTTCCAAGATTGACAGTATCGTTAACAAGATGGAAGATGCTTCCGTAGCATTAGTAGACATTATGGCTACAAACAATGTATTTAAATAATCGTTCCTAACCTTAATACAATTTTATTATGTATAAAACACTCACAAAAAACGGCCAAATGTTTGCCTTTGGGTTGGGATTACTCATCACCATCGCATTCCTTGGTTCCGTATTTTCCGGACTGGATACCTTCAATGGTCTTTCCAAAGAAGCACAGTACGAAACAGGAATCTTTGACCTGGGAATTTACGCCGTAGCGTTCCTTACCGTTCTTTGCTTTCTGGCAATGTTTCTTTTCGGAATTTTTCAGGTAGTAACGGATCTGAAAGGTTCGTTGAAAGGACTCATCGGTTTCGCAGTATTATTAGTTATCTTCGGGATTGCTTACAGTACTGCAACTATTGAATCTGGTCCTTTCTGGGATCCAATTCTTAAAGACTTTGGAGTAACCGACGGAGCCAGTAAATTTATCACGGGAGCCATCTGGACTTGCTTGTTCATGATCGGAGTTGCCGTTGTAACTTTTGTTCTTTCAGAAATTCGTAACTTCTTTAAATAAATCAACATGGCAAAGAAAAGTAGTAAAGATCGGTTGACGAATGAAATCAATGCCGGTTCCATGGCGGACATCGCCTTCTTGCTTCTGATTTTCTTCCTCGTAACGACTACCATCGTTCAGGATAAAGGTATCACGGTGAAATTACCGCCCTGGTCCGAAGAGGAAGTGGATGCCACTAAACTGAAAACCCGTAACGTTTTCTCTGTATTGGTAAACGCACAAAATCAATTGCTCGTAAGAGATGAACCTGCTAACATTGAACAGCTGAAAGACCGGGCCAAGGAGTTTATCATGAACCCCAGAGGGCAGGAAGATCTGGCTGAAAAACCAACTAAGGCAATTATCTCTTTGAAAAACGACCGGGGAACGGAATACAAGACCTACCTCGCAGTTTACAATGAACTAAAGGCAGCGTATAACGAACTCTGGGACGAAGAAGCGCAACGTAAATACGGAACAGAGTACAGTGATAATATGCCGAGAGAACAGAAAAAAGCCATTAAAGGTAAAATACCTTTCGTTTTATCCGAGGCCGAACCTACGGCTTTTGGAGACGAAAAGTAAAACCGCCTTTATTAATTCTTAAATTAATTTTTTATGTCTAAATTTAGTAAGAAAAGAGGAAAGTCGACGCCTGCCATTTCTACCGCTTCGTTGCCGGATATCATCTTTATGTTGTTATTCTTCTTCATGGTAGTAACGGTATTGAGAGATTCTTCTTTGATGGTAAAAGTTAATACGCCTCAGGCTTCTGAATTAACGAAGCTTGAAGAAAAATCTCTCGTAAACTACCTTTACATTGGCCGGCCTACCGATCAGTACAAAGAACAGTACGGTACGAGTCCACGACTTCAGCTGGGAGATAAGTTTGCTACCGTAGACGATATTCCTTTATTTTTGGAAAAACACAAAATTAAGGTTGCGGAAAACAAACGGGCACGTATTACTTCTTCTCTCAAAGTAGATGGCGACGTAACCATGGGTATCGTTCAGGATATCAAAACGCAATTACGCAAATCCAATCAGCTAAAAGTAAATTATTCGGCGAAGCCTAAAAGCGAATAGTTTTATTTAGTTGCTTATACTAAAATCCCGAAAAGAGCATTTCGCTTTCTTCGGGATTTTTTTTGTTTCTAGTAAAAAGTGATGGTCAGGATAGAGAGAGGTGTCTGAAGCTTGTTCCCGGAACCAGAACCCTCAGGAATTTCATTAAAATCGCTTAATCACCGCAAAAAATGCGGTGATTAAAGAGATGTGCGGTGAATAATTCTTATATTTACCGCAAAAAATGCTATGAATCGTTATATCTACCAGAAAAAAGATTGGCCGACGTTCGATTGGGATAGTGAACACCTATTGGTTCCTTTAGGAGAAGTTCGGCATCTCCATGGTAGATTAATTGGTTCTATGGAATCATTAGGGTTTAATCTTCAAAGCGAAGCCAGTCTTGCAACTTTAACACTAGACATCTTAAAAACATCAGAGATTGAAGGGGAAATTTTAAATCCAGACCAGGTGAGATCGTCTTTAGCGCGGAGATTGGGGATGGACATCGCTGAATTAGTTCCATCGGATAGAAACGTTGATGGTATTGTTGATATGATGCTAGATGCGATTCAAAATCACAATTTATTACTTTCTGAAGAAAGATTATCTGGATGGCATTCTTCCCTGTTCCCCGCAGGTAAGAGTGGAATGTATAAAATTAAAGTTGGTACTTATCGGGATGATTCCACGGGACCCATGCAGGTCGTATCTGGCGCCATGGGAAAAGAAAAAGTACATTTTCAGGCGCCACCATCCAGTGAATTAGAAAAGGAAATGGATTTTTTTTTCAGGTGGGTAAATAATGAAAACAATATGGATCCGGTATTGAAAGCTGGAATAGCACACTTCTGGTTTATTACGCTACATCCTTTTGACGATGGAAATGGGAGAATTGCCCGGGCAATAACAGATTTGTTGTTAACCAGGGCCGATGGTGTTACACAAAGATACTACAGCATGTCTGCCCAAATTCAAAAAGAAAGAAAAGGTTATTATAATATTTTAGAAGCATCTCAAAAGGGTACACTTGATATTACAAACTGGTTAAAGTGGTTTCTGGATTGTTTAATAAACGCGCTTACTTCCTCTGATAAAATTTTATCAAAAGTATTATTTAAACATAAATTTTGGAATAAATATGCGAAAGAAACTTTAAATAGCAGACAAATTCTAATGCTTAACAAAATCCTTGATGGATTTAAGGGAAACGTTACTTCTGGTAAATGGGCTAAAATTACAAAATGTTCTACTGATACAGCTTTGAGGGATATTCAGAATTTAATTAATAGAAAAATATTAAGAAAAGAACTTGCAGGCGGAAGAAGTACCAACTATGAATTGGAAGAAATCATATAAAACCCAGTCAAGCAGGACAAGCTTCTACCCAAACATTCCAAAACAAAAAATTATAAACCCTTACCGTAGCCGGTCCATCGACTGAACCAGTTTTTCATCTTTATTAATAAAATGATTCGCTAAAAAGGCGAAAACCAAAAAGACAAAAGGAAGATAGGCTCCAACGCCGTCGTCAGGTGTTACATTCGCAGCCATATTTGGCTGATCATTCATAAATAATATCACTGTCAGAATAAGCCCAATGATGTTAGCAACGATGGCAATTCGATTGACCAGTAACTGGGTTTTTCGGTTTCGGAATAAAAAGATACCTACGAATGTCAGCAATCCCGCTAAACAAAAGAGCACCAATAATCCAATATTATCCTGAAGATTATAAATTCCATCCGCAAAAACCGTAGATTGGCTCATCGCCTGTGCCTTCGCAAAAGGAAAAGCAAATAAAGAAAATGCCGAACCCGAAGCGAGTAACAAAAAGATAGACTGAATTCTCTGTATCATTTTATTCTGTTTTTATTTTATTGAATCACAAAGATAGAAAAAAGACCACAAAATTAAATTTGTTTTATTAACCCAAAATGATCCAATGAATAATTTTTTAATGAACAATGAATAATACCCCACGATACAAACCCAAAACCCAAAACCCAAAACCCAAAACCCAAAACCCAAAAAATCAAAAACTCAAAACTCAACAAAACCATGCCCAACCTCAGTTACTGGGAACAAAACACCTTCATCGGCCGACCAGATCTCCTTATCATTGGCAGTGGTATTGTCGGACTAACCGCTGCTCTGGAATATCGCCGTCGTTTTCCAACGGCAAAAATCCTCATCGTAGAGCGCAGCCCGATTGCCGCCGGTGGCAGTACCCGGAATGCGGGATTCGCCTGCTTTGGCAGTATCAGTGAAATTTTAGAGGATCTCGAAAATCACGATGAGCAAACAGTCATCGGTCTTATCCGGTCGAGATGGGAAGGACTGGAACGTCTGCGTCAATTAGTGGGCGACCAGCAGATGCAATATCAGGCGAGTGGCAATTATGAAGTTTTCCGCGATCAGGACGAGGAACTGTTCCGGAAATGCCTGGCCGCGATTCCAGACATGAATGAGTTGATGGAAACCGCTACCGGGCAACGACTGGTATTTAAAGAAGCCTCCCGCGCTGTTACGGATTTCGGATTGGGTCAAACCCAGCAGCTAATCTGGAATAAAGCCGAAGGAATGATTCATACGGGTAAAATGATGCATACCCTGCTTACCCTGGCCCGAAAAGCAGACATTCAAATCCTGAACGGAGTCACTGTCACCGACGTACTACCACAAAATAATCAGGTGTCTGTTTCGCTGAATAATGACTGGGAAATAAAGTCAAATCACGTTATCGTGGCAACCAATGGATTTGCCCGGCAAATTTTACCGGATATTGCGGTCAAACCAGCCCGGAATCTGGTATTGATAACCGAACCGATTATCGGACTAAAAGTAAAAGGCGCCTTTCACTGTGACGGAGGTTATTATTATTTTAGAAATATTGATAACCGGATTCTGCTGGGGGGAGGACGTCATCTGGATCCGGAAACAGAAGAAACCGATAAATTCGGAGAAAATAAACTGATCAAAAAATCCCTCATCAACTTTCTGGAAACCGTCATCTTACCGGAACAATCATTTAATATTGACCGCTGGTGGAGTGGAATACTCGGGGTTGGCATCCAGAAAAAACCGATTATCGAAAAATACCACGACCGTCTTGTGGTAGCCGTCCGGATGGGAGGAATGGGTGTCGCAATTGGAAGCTCAGTCGGGGTAGCCGCCGTTGATGAACTGATATCCGGCAAACCAGATTCCTGATTTTATCGCTTGGACAAGTTCTTAAACTTCCTCAACATTGCTTAAATTTGCGCAAATATTTTTGGAATAAAATCTAATATTCAAACAACTTTAAAACTATCTGGTCCTTCTTATCCACAATCCACCCATTTTTACGTTATATTCAAGTGAATCGAATTAAACTTATCATTTTCCTGTTTTTGCTCGGCGCTAACCTGACCAGTTTTGCCCAGCAAACCCTGCCCGTTACCCCACCGGCGACAGAACAGGATACCTTGCCGGAACGGAAGCAGGTAATTGTAGATCGCTCTGACCTGATGGAGGGAATCGTAGACGACGGACAGGAAATTACTTATCTCAAAGGCGAAGTAATCCTGCGGCAAGGGGAAGTTTATATGTATTGTGATTCGGCTACCATAGTGGACAACGATGTAATTGCCAGAGGGAATGTCATTATTCAGCAGGGAGATTCCCTGAATATATTTTCTGATTCTTTGTATTATCAGGGAAATGACCGGATCGCCGATTTATTCGGGGACGTACGACTGGACAATAACGGACAGCGACTTTTTACGGAGCATCTGAATTATAATTTAAAAACAAAAAAGGCGGAATATTATACTCGTTCATTGTTGACCAATGATACGACTTATCTGGAAAGCAACCGGGGAGTCTATCTGGTACAAACCGACGAAGCCTTTTTTCGGGATAGTGTCATTGTTATTGATACCGCTTTTGTGATGCGTACGGACAGTGTTGATTTTTCTACGAAGACTGGAATTCTGACTTTTATTGCGCCCACTTTAATTACGCAGGAGGAGTCCAGAATTTACTGTGAAAATGGATTTTATGATACCAATAAAGGATACGCGGAGTTTTCACAAAACGCAGAATACGTAAAAGAAAATCAGCAGGCAACGGCGGATGTTATTGTTTATGATGGAAAAACAAAAGAGGTAACACTCAGAGGAAATGCCCGTTTTGTAGAGGAAGACAAAGTGGCTACCGCCAACACGATCCGTTACGAAGAAGACACGCAATTGACTTTTCTGGAAGGCAACGCAAAATATACGGACGCCGAAAAGGAAGTGGTCGGAGACCGTATTCGTTACGATTCGGAAACGGAGACTTTTGATACCGAAGGCCGTTCTACGATCGTGGATGGTAATCAGATTTTAATCGCTGATACCGTTAATTATGTGGGTGATTTGGGGATTGCAACGGGGAATGTCATCTGGACGGATACGGTCGATCAGATTACGATTGAGAGCGAAAGAATTGATTATAACAAAGAAACGGAGTATGTGAAAGCGAGTGGGGGACGTCCGCTGTTAATTTCGGTCGTGGACGAGGATACACTTTTTATGCGCTCGGATACGCTGATTTCTTTATTGGAAAATGAAGCAGACAGTGCGAGAACATTGGTGGGATATAAAAACGTCAGAATTTTTAAAACAAATTTACAGGCGGTTTGTGATTCGCTGGTGTATCAAACCAAAGATTCTCTTTTTAGTTTTTATCAGAATCCAATCATCTGGTCGGATACTTCGCAATTTTACGCCGATACCGTTTTGATGCAGATGAAAGATGAGGAGATTGATAAAATATTCTTGGATAATAATGCCTACATCATTAATTCTCCGGACGAGATTTATTTTAATCAGATCAAGGGAAAAAATATGATAGCTTATTTTAGAGATGACGAACTACGAAAAATGCGGGTCATCGGAAACGCCGAATCCGTTTACTATATTATCGACGAAGAAGATGCCTATTCGGGAGTTAATAAATGTGTTTGCAGTAGTATGCTGATTAATTTCGGGGATAATGAAATCAACGATATCTTTTTTTATACCAATCCAACTTCCAATCTCTATCCGATGCGGAAGGCGGATCACAACGCATTAAAAATTCCTGGTTTTCGGTGGGACGGCCAGCGAAGACCAAAGTCCAGATATGATTTAGGAAATGTAGTACTCATCAATTATTAGTGATATGAATAGATTTTTTTTACTGCTTGTGCTGCTGATGTTTAACCTTTCGGTTGAATCACAGGAATCGGTAGCAAACAATTTTACAACCGCTAATATTGCTTACGAAAAACAGGATTTTCAAAAAGCCATTAGAATCTATGAGGATATTCTCACAACGGGAACCGTATCCGCCGAGCTTTTTTACAACCTGGCAAACAGCTACTACCAGCAGGGAGCCATCGGAAAAGCTATTTTATACTATGAAAAATCACTGCTGCTGAATGATCAGGAAGATACGCGCTACAACCTGAACATTGCACGGAGTCAGCAACTGGATCAGCTTAGTTCCGTTGGTGCCACACCGGTACAGTGGTGGAATAACATGGTACAGAAATTTTCGGCCAACGGCTGGACACTGCTGATGATTATAATGCTGTGGGGGACCATTGCCGGCTGGATATTATGGCTCGTTGGCAAAGAAAGAACACACCGGAAGCGGGGTTTCACCGCGGGAATTATCGGAATACCGCTGGTCTTGCTGATTGCTTTTATCGCTAATACTGCGACCAGTCTGGAAGCGAATAGCGGTCGGGCTATTTTATTGGAAAAAGAAATTGATCTCCGCATTAGTCCCGATCCCAAAGGACAGGTCCTCAGTACGCTGCACGAAGGCGTAAAACTCAACTTGCTCGAGGAAATTAACGACTGGTACCACGTCCGGCTCATCAACGGAGATCAGGGATGGTTACCGGAAAGCAGTTTCGAAAGAATCTGAATGGAAACATAATCCCAGGGCATGGTAATCCAGCTGGTCAATATTTTTTAGCGTCTCTGCTGGACTGCACGTTCACTAAGTAACAATCAAATAATAACTTCCACATCTGTGGCTAAAAGAATTCAAGCTATACTTCGTTAAAAAGCCTCGCCATAGCTAGGCTATGTCTACGTTTTTTAACTCGCCTAGCTTAAATTTTTCCTAGCCAAGATGACGGACTTATTAATTGGTCATTACTAAAAGGCAAAAAAAAAGTTCTATCCGAGAGGATAGAACTTAACAACAAAAAATATAAAGCTATGAAAACTAAAACTATCTTTATACTTATAAAATAAGTACTAATTTACTTCTTTTCCGCCGTCCAGCTCATCCTGCCACTTTTCCAACTCTTCCCACTTACCATCAGCAGCCATTTGAGCTTGCTTTGGCCAGGTACCAGGATTGTGTGCTGCGTAACGACTGCCTGCTTCGGCTAAAATTTCCTTAATTCGGTCTACCTCAGTAGCACCCAATTGAGAAAACGTATTAATTCCAGCATTATTGAGTAACTCGGCGATTTTTGGTCCGATTCCCTCAACTTTTTTCAAATCATCCTTTGCATCAGGTGCCGGAGCTTCTTTTGCTGGTGCTTCGGGAGCCTTTGCTACTGGAGGAGCCGGTGCTGCTGGCGCTTCTGCCTTTGCAGCTGGCGCTTCCTTCTTTGGAGCAGCAGCCTCTACGCTGGGCGCTTCTTTTGACTTTTTCACCTTACGCTTCTTAGTTACAACCTCTCCGGAAGGAACAATGTTCACAAAAACACGATTTAATCGACGTCTTTGAAATTCCACTGAGCCATCTACCAGAGCGAACAGCGTATGATCTCTTCCCATACCTACGTTCAGGCCGGGGTGGTAGCGGGTACCACGTTGTCTTACAATAATATTTCCTGCAATGGCCTTTTCGCCACCGAATAATTTTACACCGAGTCGTTTGCTAATACTATCTCTTCCGTTATCCGTACTACCAACTCCTTTTTTATGTGCCATGATAATTTACTTTACAAAATTAAAAATAAGGTTTAAATATGAAAATATCAAAAACTACTAAACAAATTTAGCGGTTATCCAGTGATACTATCAATGCGGATTTTAGTAAAACTCTGGCGGTGGCCATTCTTTACACGGTATCCTTTTCTACGTTTTTTCTTAAAAACGATGACCTTGTCCCCCTTCTGGCGTCCAAGTACGGTAGCTCCTACGGAAGCTCCACTGATAACCGGCGTGCCTACGTTGGTGGACGAGTCACTTCCAATCAGATGAACCTGATCAAAACTAACATTGTCACCTTCGCTGGCTTCTAACTGGTGGACAAATATTTCCTGTCCTTGCTCAACTTTAAACTGCTGACCAGCTATTGTTACGATTGCAAACATGTGATAAACTTTTTGTTAATTAAAAATATTATTCAAATCCCAATTTTTTTCGGAAAATGATTGCAAATATACCCATTTACAGCTAAAATCACAAATAGAAAGGGGGTTTAGTGAACGGTGACTTTTGGGAGGAATTGAGTTGTTGAATCGCTTTGCTTGTTTAATCGTTGAATCGCTTCGCTTGTTGAGTTGTTGAAGTGCTTCGCTTGTTGAGCTTATTCTAAAATCTCGAAACGCATTTTAAAAATCATCTATATACCATCTTCACGATAAAAGATATACACGCCCGCTCAGCGCCCTCTGCTCCTCTGCGCGAAAAACACTTTTTAGAGCAAACTCCATAGCCGTCAGGCTAACGAATGAATAATTTTCATAGGAGATAGTTTTGGAGGCTCTCCTTTAACTTGTCGAACCTCTTTTTTTGCTCTTTTATACAGTAATTTTGCCATTTTATTCAGCCAAATTGTTAAGGCAGCT
>CAKZUV010000032.1 GCA_937921555.1 uncultured Saprospiraceae bacterium | reverse complement strand
CTACAATTGGCAAATTTGGACAAGCTCTTAATTTCTTCAATTTTAAACTTGGCGAATATGAATTTTACGTTACATCAATTACAAATTTTGCTCGAAATTTCACGGCAGGATAGCCTTACCAAGGCGGCGGAAGAGATGTTTATGACCCAGCCGGCGATTTCCATTCAATTAAAAAATCTGCAGTCGCAGTTTGATATTCCATTGACAGAAAAAATCGGAAAGAAAATTTTTCTAACAGACTTCGGGAAGTCCATTGTTGAAATTGCCGAGAATATTTTAAAAGAAGCAGATGGGCTACGATATAAGACCAAAGAATACAGAGGGTTGTTGACCGGTAAGTTGAGGATCTCTTCTGCTTCTACTGGTAAATATGTTATTCCCTACTTTTTGAGTCCATTTATTCACCAATACCCCGGAATAGATTTAACCCTTGATGTTTCCAATAAAACTACGGTCATTGAAAACCTGCGTAATAATGAAATTGATTTTGCCCTGGTATCGGTTATACCCGAAAAATTAAAAGTAGCCGAGGAGATTCTGGTAGAGAATAAATTATTTTTGATTGGAAATACCAAAAAATATCAAAAGGATAAACCCCTGATTTACCGGGAAGAAGGATCTGCTACCCGAATGGCAATGGATGCGTATTTTAATAAAAAAAACAGAAAGCAAACCAAACGTAAAAGTATTTCCCTGACCAGTAATGAAGCGGTTAAGCAGGCAGTGATTGCCGGTCTGGGGCAATCTATTCTTCCACTGATCGGGATAAAAAATGAACTCGAAAATGAGCAGTTATTTATTATTCCGTCCAGGGACTTACCGATCTCTACGTATTGGCGACTGATCTGGCTGAAGGATAAAAAGCTTTCACCAATCGCCGAAGCATATCTGAATTATCTGCGCGAAGAAAAAGAACAGTTGATCCAAAAAAACTTTGCCTGGTGCAACGATCAGCAGTTTAAAAAATAACCTGATACGATTTCCCTCCTTCCTGTGAGCTGGTCTTTTTTGAATAGAAACACGCATAAATTTTTTTTTGATTTCGATTGAACAAAATCCTGCGATTGAACGTTTAGGTGTCAGAAATGATAGTAAAGCTGTCATAATGAAAAGTATAACCTCTAAATTGTTTCAATTATGCAAAGTACCAAGTTTCTCAGCGAGTTCGAAGTACACATCGATTATCTTAATCATTTTGCGCTTCAATTGACCAAAGATAAAAACCAGGCCAAAGATTTATTTCAGGAAACGGCCCTGAGGGCTTTTCATTATCAAAATAAATACTCGCCGGATACCAACCTGAAGGCATGGCTGGGGACGATTATGAAAAACTCTTTTATTAATTTTTATCGTAAAAAGAAAAGAAGAAGAGAAGTACAGGATAATACAGAGGAGCATTATTTTCTGAGTACCCCAAAAAATTCCATTGGCAACGAAGGTGAGACGTCTGTCAATATGAAGGAATTATTAAAAATTGTTGATACGCTCAGTGATGATTACCGGATTCCGTTTTTGATGGCGTATCAGGGATATAGTTACGAAGAGATTCAGGTGGCGATGAATCTTCCGCTGGGAACCGTAAAAAGCAGAATTTTTCATGCCCGGAAAATGTTAAGAAATAAAATTCCGAGTGTTTTCAATCCGGTAGCAGCGTAGAAAAATGAATAAGCGCATGTTTAAAAATTTTTTACCAACGAAAAAATCTAAGAAATGAGCAGTTTTTTTGTCAAGTTGGAGATTCACCCAAATCTTTATCTAAAGGATCCTCAGGCATCTAAACTGGGACGAAAGATAATTGAACACAGTGTCTTACTGATTGATCAGATTGGGTTGGAAAAATTTAATTTTAAAAAATTAGCAACGGTGATTCTTTCTTCCGAAGCTTCGATTTACCGGTATTTTGAAAACAAACACAATTTATTTGTTTACCTGCTGAACTGGTACTGGGAATGGATGATTGCCCGGCTGGAGTTAAATACGATCAACATTACTGATCCAAAAAGAAAACTCAATATGGCACTGGATATCATCATTGATACGGCCAACCGGAATATGGAAGTAGAATTTGTTGATGAGGAGATTTTACACAAGATAGTTGTTCGGGAAGGTTCAAAAGCATACCATCACAAATCGGTAGATACGGATAATGAAGATGGCTTTTTTTTAGCTTACAAACGGCTCTGTGAAAAAATTGCGGACTTGATTATTGCAGTGAAAGCAGATTTTCCTTATCCGAAAGCATTGGCCAGTACCCTTATTGAAACAGCTAACAACAATCTTTATTTCGCCCGGCATCTCCCCCGGTTGACAGATCTCGGTACTGAAAAAAGCAAAGAAAAACTCAATGAGGAAGTAAAGAAAATGATGAAATTCTTTTGTTTTGGATTAATCGGCGAGGAGGAAATAAAGACGGTTCCTGAAAATGCCAAGCCGTCCGAAGGAAGACAAGCAAGATCAGATTAAATATTTGGACTTATATTTTTTAGCGATAGGCGCTTTTAATAATTATAGTCACCATTATTTTAAAACCCTTTAAATTGAAAAAACATGAAATTATCAAATTTTGTAAATTTATTATTAGGAATATTTTTGTTTTCAACTTTCGCAAGTTGTGTGACTATCCGGGAAGGGGAGGTAGGTGTTAAAAGAAAACTCGGAAAATATTCGGACAAACCTTACACAAGTGGTCTGAAGGTGTACAATCCACTCGTTTCCACTATTGTAAAAATTTCTACCCAAACCGAAAATATGGAGGTAGGTCTGAGCATCCCTTCCAAAGAAGGTCTGACCATTCAGAGCGAAGTTTCGATTCTTTACAATGTGGATCGTAGAAAGGCACCGCAAATTCTCCGGAATATTGGGACGGACTACGAACGAAATGTAATACTTCCCGTCTTCCGGTCAGCCGTTTCAGATGTCAGCTCGCGTTTCTTTGCCAAAGATATGCACACCGGAGAACGGGCCACCATCGAAAAAGCGATTAAAGAACAGATGATGGGGCTCCTGGACGGAAAAGGTATTGAGGTGGAAGCGGTTCTGCTTAAAAGTATCAAATTGCCACGTAGTCTGGCGGATGCCATTGAGGCAAAACTGGAAGCAGAACAGCAGGCACAACAAATGGAGTTTGTTATTCAGCAGGCACGTCAGGAAGCGGAGCAAAAGCGGGTAGAGGCCGCTGGTATCAGAGATGCTCAGGTTATTATTTCTGAAGGGCTGGATGCTAAAATTCTACAGTTCAAGTCCATCGAAGCTTTCCAGGAACTGGCAAAATCACCAAACGCGAAAGTGATTATTACCGATGGAGATTTGCCAATGATCATGCAGGATGAATTAAATACTGCGCCCCCAAAAATCAGCAAGGGCGTAAAGTATCAAAATTAACCCCTTTAAAAGCTATATTTTTTTCGATTTAAGTGCACAATGGGCGAATCCAGTCGGATTCGCCCATTTTTTGGTATTTACATTGTTGAATGAACGGAATGAAAATTAGTCTCCCGATCATGCAGTATGCTCAAATTTCAGCGTTCATTTTCTGCGGTCTGATCTATGAGCAGATGCAGTTCATTTTACAGCACCGGTTTTAACGTATCCAGTCTGGTCACAAAATTTTCTGCTACATTTAAAGCCCTGAGTTCATTCTTTTTCTTAAAGCCATGTCCTTCCATTCTAATCAGAATATCTTTTAAAATTTCAATGGCACTGGCGATGTGCGGACCTTTATTCAACATGACACATTCTGCCTGCGCTGCCTGTGCTGCATCGCTGATTTCGGCACGGGTAGGAATCCCCGTGCGAGCCAGGTTGTCCAGTACCTGAGTAGCCCAGATTACAGGAACGTGGGCAGCTTCGCAAAGCCATAAAATTTGATTTTGCACCTCAGAGATTCTTTCAAAACCAAGTTCTACCGCCAGATCTCCACGAGCGATCATGACGCCAATTTTATTTCGTTTCATTCCGTTCAAAAGTATTTCCGGCAGGTTTTCAAATGCTTCTTTATTTTCAATTTTGAAGACAACGCCCAGCTCATCCGCGCCCAGCTTTTCGATTTCAGCATATAATTTTTTAACATCTTCTCCCGTCCGGACGAAGGAATATCCAACGATATCTGCGTGTTTACAAACAAAAGGTAAAAGCTCAATATCTCTTTCGGTCAGGGCGGGAAGATTCAGTTTTGTATCAGGTAAATTTATTCCTTTACGAGCGCCCAGTTTATTTTTGTAAGCATCAATAATCACCAGTTCCAGTTCCTGCTCATTTTTATCAATAACTTTGGCTTTGATCATGCCGTCATCAAACAAAATAAAATCACCTATCTGAGCATCTGTTATGATCTCATTGAGTAACACACCTACTTCAGCCTTGGTAATCTGCTCTGATCCTTCTCCAAAATCTGACTTTTTTCCCAGCGTGTCCCGACTTGTCAAAATAATGTGTTCTCCTTTTCTGATTGGAATCTTATTTGTTATTTTTCCCTTTTTGCCTGGTATTTCGATGGCTGCGGTTCTGATTTTCGGGCCCGATAAATCCATGTATATTTTTACCGTTTGCCCCGTTTCTGTTGCGACCTCATTGATGAAGGTGATCATCTTTTCCCAAATTTCCAGATTGCCGTGGCTTAAATTTATTCTGGCTATTTCCATCCCCTTTTCCACCATTTCTCTGATCATTTCCTTGTCTTCCGCCGCTTCGTTGGGAAGGGTAACCATGATTTCGGTAAAATGGATTCTTCTTTTTCCATTAAACAATTTATTGGCGTTTTTTCTAATGATCTTTTTGCTTTCTGTGTAGCTGGTAATGTCCTGAATGTCAACCGGTGGGTTGTAAACAGTTCCATCGATCAGGTGCAGATTTTTTACCACATTCTGTAAGTTATCCAATACGTAGGCTTCCGTAGTTCGGAGGGAAGATACCCCAATATCGGATAAAGAACTATGGTATTTTCTCAGATCAAAGCTTCTTAAAATCAAATACCGGAGCAGATTACGGGCGCTTGACCGATAATCAGGGTGTACTTCGGTAATCTGGGAATCAATCGTTTTTTCATATCCTGACAAAATGCCGATAATCGCAGATAACTCTTCTTTCAGTGTTTTAATATTCATAATTTTATTTATTTTTTACGTAGCCGGTTTTTTTTGAAATTTCCAAGTTGGTCCGCTCTGTTTTCTGCAACAGGGACGACCGTAAACCATAAAAGACCTAAAACGCCTGCTACGATACAAACCATTCCGATGATCCATAACTTGATTTCAAATAATTTGATAGTCGTAGTGAGATGCAGACATTCCAGGATTAAGCCCAGGACAATTAGCCCTGTTGAGAGGATGACTCCTTTTTTCATATTGTACGTTTTGTGAAAATTGATTGAATACGGTTTGACAATCAAACCCGTCATGGACTGGATAGTTCTTCAAAACCTGGATTTTTTGGTTCTTTAGAACCACAAATCATTGATTTTCTCTTTTAAAATTTTTTCCCTACCTTCATGCGGAACGACCAGCGACCATTCAATTATATCAACGAACACCATGAGTTTTTCAGAAAAAATCAAAAAAAGAATCAAGGATTACGGACCTGCTTTTTTTATCATCGGGTATGTAGTAGGAACGGGGAGTGTGACCTCCATGGTGGTATCCGGCGCAAAATATGGTCTGAGCCTGTCCTGGGCGTTATTACTGTCCTGCTTTTTCACCTATTTTTTGTTGATCTCTATTAGCAAACTAACGATTGTTACCGGAGATACGCTAATGTTTAATTTTAAAAAAAATTTCGGCAAACCGATTACCTTATTTATCATTACTGCCCTGGCCGTCTCAATCGTCTCATCGGTGATTGGCGTTATGGCGGTCGTCGCCGAAGTAGCGATGGAATGGATTTCTGTAAAAACGTCCATCTCCTTTTTAAACGGGCCGGTGATTGCCAGCTTTTTTATTTGCTTATTGGTTGGATTATTCTGGACTGGAAAACACGAAAACTTTATTAAAGCGATGAGTTTGATGGTCGGTTTTATGGCCCTGGCATTTATTATTACCAGTGTGATGGTGCTGAAAGAATCCGGAAGATCAATGGCGGACTTTTTTCCGGAACTTCCGCAGGGGGATGACACCGGACTGATCATTGCAGGAATTGTTGGAACTACCATGGCGGGTGTATGCCTGGCTTCCCGGAGTATTCTGGTCCAGGAACAAAGCTGGAAGATTGCGGATTTGGAAAAGGATAAAAAAGATGGAATATCCTCGATGGTTATGACTTTTTTGATCAGCCTGGCCATCATGATTAGTGCCACGGGAACACTCTACTTTACCGGAGCCGAGGTAGAAAAGGCGACCGATCTGATGCACGCTCTGGGCCCCTGGGCCGGAGAATTTGCACTGACTTTATTTACCTTAGGCATAATCGCAGCGGGACTATCTTCTATTTTTCCAAATCTATTGTTATTTCCGTGGTTGATTTCCGATTACACGGGCACACCACGTAACATGAAAAGGCCATTATTTAAAATCATTGCTGTATTGGTCGCTTCCTCCGGACTAATCGTTCCGTTGCTGGGCGGAAAACCTATCTGGATTTTAATTGCCTCCCAGGCACTCAGTCCATTTGTGATGCCACTGATTACCCTGTTTCTGATCATCCTGCTGAACCGGTCGGAGGTCATGAAAACACACAAAGCAAACGCCGGATTAAATCTGGCCTTAGGAGCTACTTTCGTTTTTAATTGCTTTATGCTATACGTCGCCATCACTGGATTTGTGGGCTTTTTGAGGTAATCAGTTTATTAGTTGTTAGTTCAATAAAATCAATTTAGTTAAGTAACGATCAAATAATAAATTCCACATCTGTGGTTAAAATAATTTGAGCTATACTTCGTTAAAAAGCCTCGCCATAGCACAGCTATGTCTACGCATCCCGTCCGCAAGCGGTTCATTCGCTTTGCGAACTCATGCCTCGTTTAGCTCCAATTCTTCCTAGCCAAGATGACGGACTTATTAATTGGTCGTTACTAAGCAGAAAACCGATTAATAAAATGGAAATCATTTTTTACGGTAGCAGATTTTTCAGTTAAAATCATTCTAGCAGCAGTAGCCCCCATTTTTTGAAAATCTGTACTAATCACGGTAATTCCCAATAATTCTTTAAGCGGTGTATCATTATAGGAGATAATACCGATATCTTCACCAAGTTTAAAATGTCTGTCTCTGGTCTGTTTGACTAAATTCACCAAATCCTGTTCCTGAATAATAATATACAAATCTTTTATTTGGAGTTCCATGCTATCGTATATTTCGTCCAGAATCTCATAATCGAGTTCATTCTTCACACAAAACCTTCTAAAGCCAGTGACAATTTCCTTTGGATAAGGATAAATAGCTTTACTTGGATAAACCAAAATTATTTTTTTATATTTTTTTAATTGTTCCATTCCTTTATTCAAGGCGGTGTAAATGTCGTTTGTAAAATCCTGATAGACCATGATGGCTGCTTTAGAAAGATTTTCGACTTCTCTATCCAGGATAATTAATTTTTCGTAAGGTATTTCCTGGATTTTTTCTAAAATTCTTTCAGAGCATCCTACGTGCTGAAAGCTATCATTTCTAAAATGCGGCATGATGACATAATAGTTATAGCTTTTTTTCTTTTTATTTAAAATGTTTATAAAAACATCGGGTTCACAATGATAGATCTCCAGATCGACGGATGCACTGGTACCAAGGGTGGCAACAAACGAGTTATAAATGCGCATCTTATAGGAACTGAGTTTATTGATTAGAAAAAGAACATTTACTTTAATGGACATATTAGTTTCGGTAACGTAAAAGCCTTTTCCTTTTACCGAAACTATAATATTTTGTGCTCTCAGTAAACTATACGCCTTTTCTACTGTGTCTCTGGATAAATTGCATATTTCACTCACCGCATTGATAGAGAGTATTTTATCTCCCATTAGTAAGTGCTTGTCATTAATGGCCTTGATAATAGAATCCATCACTTGCTTGTATTTAGGAATTCTGGAGGCTTCATTAATTTTTATGTAGTCCTTTTTTTTCAACATGGTTTGTATTGAAGAATTGATGTAATTTTTTCTAAAAAGTAGAACCGTACAGTACAGGATGCGGTCCTTTGTGAAAGAATTTAAATTTATAGCATAAAAGTTATAAAAAAAAAGATAATATCCAAAATATGAGAAATCAATTCCTGCTATTTCTGGCAATTACTATCCTAATTAGTTGTCAATCCAAAATTAATCAAAATGCAGATGGAAAGGATGCAGAAATCGCCCAAAAGGTAAATTCCCTGATAGCAGAAATGACCTTAGAGGAAAAAATTGCTGAATTGACCCAGGACGCTCCTGCTAATGACCGATTGGAAATCCCCTTTATGAAATTTGGCGAAGGCCTGCATGGTTTATGGTACGATGGCGTAACGGTATATCCACAGGCGATTGCATGTGCGTCCACCTGGGAACCAGAACTTATAAAAAAGATGGCTTCCCAAACAGCTAGAGAAGCACGGGCATTAAATATTACACATTGTTATTCCCCAAATCTTGATGTGGTTTCCGGAGATGCGAGATATGGCAGGATAGAAGAGTCGTATGGCGAAGACCCTTACTTGGTATCCCGGATGGGAGTGGCTTTTATCCAGGGGATGCAGGGAATGGGGGAGGAGCGACTGGACGAAAATCATATTTTAACTACCGCAAAACACTTTGTGGGGTATCCTGAAAATCGCCGGGGGATCAATGCTGGATTTAGTGATATGTCTGAGCGGCGTTTGCGGGAGGTGTTTCTTCCTCCATTTGAGGCGGCGGTCAAAGAAGCAAAGGTTGGTTGTATTATGCCTGGGCATCAGGACTATAATGGCGTACCTTGTCACATGAATACCTGGTTACTGAAAGATGTTTTACGTGATGAGTTGGGGTTCGATGGCTTTATCGTTTCGGATAATAATGATGTTGCCAGATTGGAAACCATGCATTCTATTGCGAAAACCAGAACAGAAGCGGCTATTCTTGGCTTAAAAGCAGGGGTAGATATGGATTTGGTCTTAGGCAAAGATTTGCAATATTATGCTTACCATTCTTCCATTTTAAAAGATACTTTAGAGAAGAATTCTGCGCTCGTTAAATATGTTGACCAGTCTGTTGCTCGAATTCTTACCGCTAAATCTAAGTTGGGTTTATTTGGTTCTACCTTAAAAGAAGCCAAAACGGATACGATTGTGAGTAATGCGGAGCATCAGGAGTACGCTTACGAAATGGCTAAAAAAGCAATCATTTTATTAAAAAATGAGGGTAATGTTTTGCCACTGGATTTGTCAAAAATCAAATCCTTAGCAGTCATTGGTCCCAATGCAGTGGAAGAAAAACCTAAGAAAGGAACCTATTCTTTGTTAGGTGGTTATTCCGGTGTACCTCCTTTTTACGTTTCGGCATTAGAGGGCATTACAAAAAAAGTGGATGGAAAAGTCAAAATCAATTACGCGCAAGGATGTCAGTTACTGAATAATTCAAAAGCAGGTTTTCCCGCTGCAATAGCGGCCGCAAAAAAATCAGATGCCGTAATTTTAGTGGTGGGTGGTTCACGCAGAACGGGTGGGGAAGGAATAGACCGCTCCACACTTGATTTATTTGGGGTGCAAAATGAATTGGTGAAGGCGATTCATGAGACTGGAAAACCCGTCATTGTCGTACTCATGAATGGCCGTCCTTTAACGATTAATTATATTGCTGAAAATATTCCTTCCGTTCTTGAAACCTGGTACCTGGGTATGCGCTCTGGTGATGCTATTGCCGACGCTATTTTTGGTGATGTAAATCCTGGAGGAAAGCTGACGGTTTCTTTTCCGCGCGCGGTTGGACAAATACCGGTGACCTACCTGGAACGTCCGGATTTTATTGGTTCCGGAAAAGGACTCTATAAGTTTGAAGACAAATCGCCACTGTTTCCTTTTGGTTTTGGTTTGAGCTATACCACGTTTGAATATGGTGAACCAACATTGGATAGCAAAAGCATAGCGGCGGATGGTGCGACTACCGTTTCAATATCAGTCACCAATACGGGCCAGCGGGAAGGCGATGAAATCGTTCAGATGTACGTGCGGGATGATTTTGCTTCCGTAGGCAGATATCTTAAAATGCTGAAAGGTTTTGAACGGATTACTTTAAAGCCCGGCGAAACAAAGACGGTTTCTTTTGATGTAGGATTTGATGAACTTTTCTTATACAATCAACAAATGGAGAAAGTCGTTGAACCCGGTGACTTTACTATTTCCGTCGGCGCATCTTCGATGAAAAAAGATTTAAAGGAGGTGAAGCTTACGGTTCTTGAATAATTTAAATTAAACAAGTTCTAAAAGATAAGCAATCATGTACAAGTTAATGCTATTGATTTTTGGTTTAGGGATCGCTGTCTCGGCTACCGTACCGATGACAGCTCCCGAAATAAAACCTCCTTCCGGACGATTAGCGATACTGGCAGATGGCAATTCTCCTGACCCGGATGATCTGGGTGGTACTGCCGTATCCATCGCTTTATTACGGGCAACGGGTTTAGAAGATCGACTGGTTCATTACTCTCATAGTTGTGATTTGGTTAAAAATCAACCTAATATTTCGGCAAGAGAAGAAAGAGAGCGCCATGCTTTGATGCAATCCAGCTGTGATATAACCGCCAGGCGTTGGGGTGGTTTTGATCACCTCCGTTTTTTGGATGCTAAGTGGCAATTAGATGAAACGATCCGGGACTTGTGCAAAGCAATCAACGCCTCAACGGCAAACGACCCGCTCTGGATTGTGGAAGCCGGAGAACCGGATGTCATTGGAATGGCCCTGGCTGCTACGCCCAAAGAAAAACACCGATATATAAAAGTAGTGACCCATCACCCGGCTAATGATAATGCGGGGGATTTATATACCTGGCAACAAATTTTGGATTTTGGGATCGAAGAAGTCAGAATTCCTGACCAAAATACCCATCTGAAAGTGGATATCGAAAAATGGGACTGGGCCAGGAACCATCCGGATGCGCGGATTCAGCAAGTATGGCTGCAAGGAAAAATGGCAGAGGTCGATAATGTCGTTAAATTTCAAAAAGGTAAATGGGATTGTTCCGACGCAGGAATGGTGCTTTACTGGATCACGGGAGCTAGGGATGGTGGCTTGGAGGAAGGTAAGGTTGCGGATGTAAAAGAATTGTTGTTGGGCTATGTAGTGCGAAATCCGGAAAAGTGATTTTTGCACAGAGGAGCAGAAGTTGCAGCGATTCTATATCTTTTATCACACTACTGGACATTTGCGGGTTTGGAGCTACTCCTTTAGGAGGCAGGGAGGTAGAAAATGGGAGAAATGTCCAGTAGTGTGATCTTTTATCTATTTTTTAGCGTAAGCTCACTCAATCAGAAAATGAAAAATCTATTCGCCTTAATCGTTTTTTTTTTAATAGCCACCTCTTCGTCAGCACAAACTACTCATGCACTTCGAGATGCAAATGGTTGTCATGTCATTGGTCGGGGTTTTGTGGTCGTAACGAATAACAGTTATTTTACAAATGAAGATTATACCAGAATGTCTCGCCTGGGTGCCAACTATCAGGTAGTCCGGCTTGAATTAGGAAAGTTAAGTGATTTTCCTGGAGCAGCATTAGATCCTGATTATTTACTCAAACTGGATTCATTGGTTCAGTTAGGAAAACATGCTGGTATACAAACGGTTTTTAAAATGACGATGTATGGAGTAGATAGTTTTCTTTGGGAAGAATTCTGGGTTGATAAAAATAACATGCACAAAACTTATGTAGATGCCTGGAAAGTAGTTTGGAACAGGTATAAAAATGAGAAAGCCGTAAAAGGGTATGATATTGTAAACGAGCCCAGAAAGCTTACCATGGATATTTCTTACGATGAATTAACGGATAAATATCTGATTCCTTTATACCAGAAATTGATTGACCAATCTCAAAAAATAAATCCCGATAAGTATTGTTTGGTGCAGTCTATTTTTATGAATAAAGGAGAGAAGATAAACGGCAATCAATATGCTGAAATTACCACTCCGATCAATCGAAAAAATATTTTGTTTGCTCCCCACATTTATCAAGAAAATAAGGAGCTGGTTAAACCCACCATGTTGCGTTTCGAAAAAGAATCTAAAATGCTCAATGCGCCTGTTTTTATCGGAGAATGGGGTTTTCCTACTTTTGATATTACCGACTCGACGATGGTTGGCAAATTAGGGCAATTGAATTATATGGATTTTTATATCCGGACCGCAGAATTGTTTGATAGTCTAGGGGTAAATTCCATAAAAGCCTGGTTTTCCGGAAATCCCAGGAAACAAAATTTTATGCCTGGCGGTCCATCGACCTGGGCTATTTTTTCGGACAACCATGCTGTTGGTACCGTTGAACGAAAATATATTACCGATATAATTGCGCGTCCCTATCCACAAACGATAGCCGGTGATATCCAATCTTTCAAATATGATTTTGCGACTCGAAGTTTGGCGGTATTTATAAAATCGGACAACAGCAAAGGAGCCTCTCGTATTTTCATTGGAGCCAACAGGCATTACCCTGATGGCTTCTCTATCGTTATCAATGATACTTTTGTTTTGGGTCACGACCCCCTGAAAGGCGGTGGTTTTGAAGTTTTTAAATCAGACCATTCCAGTAATCCAAGTGATTTTATTTGGGATAGCAACAGGCAGCAATTAGTAATCCTTCAATGGCCTGAAGATAAGGTTGATTTACATATCCGAATTGTTCCGGGCATTAATAATGAAAGCGAATCAGGGGTTGAAAAAG
>CAKZUV010000031.1 GCA_937921555.1 uncultured Saprospiraceae bacterium | reverse complement strand
AATTCGGGTTTTAACGCAGTTATATAGTTATTATAAAAAAAGAAATACTGCTTTTGTGATCTCCGGTGCGATTGGACCGGTACGGGATATCATCAGTAGCTCCGCTTTACTAACACTGATGGGGCAGAAATCCTTTTTTCTGGAAATCCACGACGCGATGCAATTCCACGGTGCGATTGAGAAGGATAAAGATGATACGGGCTGGTCGGAAGATGCGGTGCAATCTAATTTTTAAAAAAAATAAAAAATACATATTTAATTTTAATACATATTTTATTTTTTATTAGTAAAAATAATCAACGTTTGATAAAATTAATTGTGGTCGTTTTACTGATCTTTGTTTTAATTGGCTGTGAGAATGATAATACATCTGATTTGGATGGTCACTGGCATCTGACCCACGAGAGTGGTTATCCGGTCGAGTTTGGAACGGTGGATATTAGTGATACCGTTATCGTTTGGGGACAGAGTGCCACTAATAATGACCTCAGATCAAGAGTAGATAAAATCAATAAGAAAATTTTTCATTCTCCAATGTATATTCCCTACGCATATGATTATAAATTAAACAATGATTCATTATGGTTGAAACTAGAAGGAGAGGAGCAATATGAAATTTTTGGGATTAAAATAACGGGTGAATGCAGTTTAGAAGCTGACTATTTTCATAATAATATCATAGATTTGAATTTACCAGTTATTGAAAAATCCTCGGATATTGATATGCAATATTTTTGGGTAAATCTTAGGTTATTTTTGGGTAAACCAAAACCATTTGTACAGGAGATTTATGGAGATTCCATTAGTTTGTCTAATTCAGAAAGGGTAGTACCCCTTAATTACAAAGAATTGGAATTGCTAAACTTAAAACACGATGTTAAACTTCCTCGCAACAGAGTAGAAAAAATAAGCACACTCATTTTTACTGATTCTAATACTCCTATGCAAAAACTGGATCATTTACTTTCTCTACAAAGATTTGTTAATTCACGAAAAATTTTTCTGGTAGGTAAAAGACAGGATGATAAAGGAGAAAAACAGCTGAGTTTTTTATTATTAGAAGAAGAACTAAAATTTAACAAAGATGCAACGGTCGGTGATTGGCTCCAGCCAAAAGAATAATCTGGGAGAATAATAAATTATATCAACCGCTCAATCGCCCGTCGATTAGCCATCACCATCTCATAACCGCTATATAACGTAATTAAAACGGTCCAGACCACCATAGAAAAGATGATCACATCGATGGCGGAACCCCCGATGATACTGTGGAGCGGTTCCCTGAAAATCAACAAATTATAAATAATAAAAAGTACGATGGATTGGGTAAAGGTTTTTACTTTACCAGAATAACGGGCTGCCAGCGTAATTTTGTCCCGGAAGAGCAAAATAAGCCGAATAACGGTCAAGGCAATTTCCCGGACCGCAATCAAAATAGTAAAAACCAGCGGAATGATGCTATGGTAGGAGAAAATACACAAGACCATGATAATCAGTATCTTATCTGCGATCGGATCGGTGATTTTACCAAATTTCGATACCGTATTCCACCGTCTGGCCAGGTACCCGTCCAAAAAATCGGTAAAAGAGGCAGCCATAAAAAATAAGAGAGATATAGTAAGCGGAAACGGCTTTAAAGTCAGCGCAAAATACCCACAAAGCAAGGCAAGTGGTATTCTAATCAGCGTCAGGAAATTTGGCAATTGCCGCTTTATTTCAGTCATAGGAATAAATTCTTACACAATTTATAACAGCTGCAAGATACAAAAGTTATAGCGAATCGTATTTAAATAAAGGTTAAACCTGTTTTTTCCGGATCAATATTGCGTTTACACGCTATTACACGCTTTTGGTGGTAGCTCCCTTAAATTGTTGTGCTTTATTTCTAAATAACACATTAAAAGACGTCAAACTACCATAGATACGGGTAATGTACTGCTGCAGGTTTACCTTTTCTTCGTCATTTAGTTTGCTGCTGTTGATTCGCTGTTCCATGACGCGTAAGCGATCCCGGACCATCACGATTTTGTGAAAAAACGAATCGATGGGAATTTCCTTGGATTGCAAACCGGTATCTTTGGGTTTGAGGATCATTGTTCCGTTGATCCACTTATCCCCCAATTCCACGGTATCGGCACTGCCTAGCCAGGTATTCAGAATATTTTTCAGCGCTTCTTCCGCCGCCGTAAAAGAAACCGCTTCTTCCGCTTCGATGGCTTCAATTACTTCCATATTTTCGTAATTTCGGCCCACCTCTTTGATTCCGTAGGTGACAAAACATATATCATAGGCTACGGGATATAATCCAATAACCACGCCGACACCGAAAGCCGGATGGTTGACCCGTGAACCAATTCCCAGCGTTTTTAAGATGGTATTTTCCATAATAGCATTTTTTTATATTTCTACGGGAAAAATCACGCGTGGTTTCAGATTTTTAGCAACTTCATGGCGTGATATTTACGATATTCGTGGAACGAAGGTATTATTAGAAATAAGGAAAAAGGAAGAAACGGAGAAGAAAACACTAAAAAATATACATAGGAAAATGGCAAACGCACAAAATACTAGAATAGAAAAGAAGATTGAAAAGTTAAAGAAAGTAATGAGGCAGGAAAAACAACAGTGGGGAGGATATCATGATGGTAGAGGATTAAGGTATTCAATTGCCGAGTTGTATTTTAAACTTAAAGATCCGAAAAAAACAAATAGATACATTTCCTGGTTTGATAAAACATTTCCTGGAGATTCTACCTACCCTTACTTTCAGTCAGGAGTTGCATTGTCTAAGTTTGAGTTAAACAAAATATCGGATTGTAAAGAAAGGGTCATTGAAATTAATGAACACAATACTTACCTGATTGATCTGATATTGGAGAAAGACGTTAAAGACCAAAATAAGTACGAATGGATTGAATCGGAGACTTTGAGGTGGGCTGAAGAAAATGTGAATGCACATAAAGAAATACTTACACCACCTTTCGTAAACTGGCTGCGTGAATTCGTGAATAGTGATGAATACCAGACATGGTTCAGAAAATATTTGTCAATTAAAAAGCTTTTGAAGGGAATGGAAGTTTCCGAAGAAAGATCTAATCTTCTATCAGCAGAGAGAAAGTGTATTCAAGACTGGAAAAGAGAATCGGGAAATACGCAGAATATTAAGTAAATTAGTCCGCCCCAACTGCTACTGGAAGTTAATGCACGAATCGTAAAGCAATGGGGACTATACGGTTATGTGTGTCATTTGGCATCCCGCACCTTGTATTCCTCCCTGATTCGGGAGGCAGGCCTGAAGGAAAGCTTTCGCGCTGACACACTTCAGGGAACAGTCCCAAAGCATATATGAAACATTAAGAGACGTTTTGTGTTCCGGACACTTAACTTTTACACTGCCCAAAAACATACAAAAACTCCCGCCCGATATCCCGGGCCCGCTCTTCGTATTTAGCCGCGGCCAGTGGAGTATCATCAAATGCCTTTGGATCGTCAAAAGGCAGCGCCATCCTGAAATCACAGCCGGCCACCAGCGGACAGCCTTCGTCCGCGGAGGTGCAGACCATGATGGCCGCGAAATTTTCCAATGGATTTGGAGGATCATCGTAGCGTTTTGAAAAAGCAGCGTAGGGGGGCATCCCATCATTCCACCGAACCTGATATACCGGATTTTCGGCCTGATTATTTTCGGTTGTCACCTCAAAACCCAGTTCTTGCAAGGCTTTTACGGCCCGTGGATTAAAAGCGGTGATGGCGGTTCCACCCGAAAAGGTTTCTACCTTTGGCAGATCGTAATAAGCCGCAGCTACGCTGATCCATAATTGTCCGATATGACTCCGGCGGGAATTGTGTGTACAAATAACGGTGGCTTTGGGAACTGCTCCATTTTTGTATTTTTCAGAAAAATAACCGGCCAGTTTATCCAGTTGTGTTTTGCGGGTTGCAGGAATCAATTCAAATTCTGTGGTGAGTTGATCGCACAAATTTTTCAGGGCTGGAAAAACGCGTTGAGTACTCATAGGTGTGAATGGTTTTTTAAACAACTTTTAAAATAAAATGCCGCGAAATTAATCAGATTTACAAAAAAATAAATGCTCCTTCCTGAAATTCTATTATTTAAATGCTCAGTTGTTATATTTACAACCATAAGTCCCGATACGCTCGTATAACTTATACTTACATCATCTTCGTAATGCTGGTTAAAATGAAAAAATACTTAGTTTTATTGCTGCTCGTCGCAATTGGAGTAAATCCTGCGCTTTTTGCTCAATCTCCTTATACCGTTCATTGGAAAAAAGAAATTCCCTACGCTGCGACGGCCATTGGTCTCAATTTGGGCGGTGCCTATCTGGCACTTCAGGTGGAAGATCTGACCCCTTTGCAGATTGCTGCCCTGGATGCCCGTGATGTGAATGGTTTTGACCGGTTTGCCACGGAAAATCTTTCGAACACTTTTGCCAGAGCGAGCAATGTACTGGAAATTAGTACGCAGCTAGCGCCCGTTTTGTTGTTGTGTGGCAACCGGCCCCGGAAGCATTTTGGTCACATTATGGCTTTGTACGCGGAGGCTACTTTTATCAATACGGGATTGACGATTGTGGCCAAGATGTCTTTTCGCAGAACCCGGCCTTTTGTATATAACGACGAGGTTCCTCTGGAAGAGAAATTTGGCCGGACGGCCCGTGCTTCGTTTATTTCGGGACATACCTCTACCGCAGCGGTCGGAACTTTTTTTGCCGCCAAGGTATTTGCTGATTTTTATCCGGATAGTAAATGGAAACCCGTTGTGTGGGGAGCCGCAGCGGTCATCCCCGGAGTGATGGGATATTTTCGGGTGGCCGCTGGAAAACATTATCCTACGGATGTGATGGCAGGCTACCTGGTTGGCGGAGCCATCGGAATTTTAGTGCCACATTTACACAAAAAAAAGTCAGACAAGGAATCGAAGATGGGTCTGGATGTTGGGTTTAATTCGGCGAGATTGGTGTATCGTTTTGGAAGGTAGAAAGTAGGCGGATTGATATTCGGAAGTGGACTTGTTTAGGGGGTTTAATATTTCATTTGGAAATAATGAAGAACGAATTTTGAATTTTGAATGTTGTATAATGAATATCGATTTTTACTGTAACGGGAACACCTTATGTGCAATTGATACCCTGTTTATTTGAGTTGGTCAGTTGCATTTTGAAATAAGTAATTTGTTTTTTTGATGTAAGGATTTCAATCAATTTTCATTATTGGATACCTACCGGGCGGAAGATGGGTTTATGATTTAATATTTTAAGACGGAGTTAAATAAGAAAATACGTTACATAGTTTACTCTTTAGGTGCTTGATTCGCATTACTAACAAACATTGTAAAAATATTGTAGAAGCCTAATCTCTCGCCTTAAAAGCTTCCATTAATTTACTCAAATATTCCTGACTCGTTTCCTTTTGGTAGCCGCCGAGTTGCAGTACCGTTTTGTCAATAATATTAATGTCGAAAATCTTAAATTGAAATTGGTGATCGTTACCGGAGGTGAGACTCTCACGTTGTGAAACCATGAATTTGAGTTCAGAAGAAGAAATATTGTTATAGTTTCCAGCGTCTACGTATTTATTCATTCTTTTTTCGGTGGCAACCAGGGCGTCGGTCAAAATACTCAGATCTGCCGCTGCGTCTGCCAGAATACTTCGCTGTAAATTAATTCCTTCTACCGCCTGTTTTTTCTCCTTTTTGATTTGGTGATCCTCTTTATCAATCGAGTAGTAATCCTCGTCAATATCCCGGTTAAACTGCGTGACCGTTTTCCGGTGAATTTGAGCAAGTACCTTCATCGGTTCGATGATATTGATAAATTTTTTGAGCAACACCCGGTAGTACGCCCGTTCACCCGCCAGAGATTTTTTATCCGGGCTTTTTTGATTGGTCAAAAACAACCGACTGATCAGGCTCACCACTTTATGCTGAATCGCCCTCGTCTCACTCAGTAGTTTTGAAAACGCCGCCGCCTTTTCCTCAAACTGACGCAAGCTCACCAACACCTCATCCAACGACTCCCGCGAACTTTTAAACCGTCTATCGTGAATATTTTCCTCAAAAATATTTTCCTCATTCGAAATTTTCTTTGCAGGATTCTTATCCGGTTTCTGCTCCTTGGAATTACCGGAATCAGAAGTAAAGAAGTCTTCGTAAGGATTTTCTGGTGTCATTTTATTGTTGGAAGTTGTTTATGATGAATATAACGAATTAGGTTGGGGATTGGTTTTATTAGGTCATTGTTAAGATTTTTCTAGAAAGTTAGGTTAGGTAATGAATAATGAATAATGAATAATTTTATAATGAAAAATGAATAATGCCTTCGACCGTGAAAATCAAAATCAAAATCAACTTCAAACCTCAAACCTGTTAGTTTGGACGTCCCCGTCCAGAAACTCAAACCCCCGGCACCCGCAACCGCTTCCGTCCCTCCAAGTACAACTTCAATCCCGCCAAAGCCGCTACTTCCGCTCCGTTTTTCGCTTCTTCCTGCATCGCCTCCGGCGTAAAAAACTGTTTGACAAAATGCGTGTCAAAATCACCACTTGTAAAAGCCGGATGTTTCATCACAAATGCGCCGAAAGGCAACGTCGTCTCAATTCCTTCGATCCGGTAACTGGCGATAGCTTTTTCCATATTGGCGATGGCTGCGTCGCGCGTCGCGCCGTAAGTGACTAATTTAGCGATCATCGGATCGTAATAAATCGGAATTTCCATACCTTGTTCGTAGCCGTCATCCACCCGGATATCGGTTCCGGTCGGTTTTTGGTACACCACTAAATCCCCGACACTTGGTAAAAAATTATTGGCCGGATCTTCCGCGTACACCCGTAATTCCACTGCGTGGCCGGTGATGGTCAGATCCGATTGCTGAAACCGCAGATGTTCCCCCCTGGCGACCCGGATTTGTTCTTCCACGAGGTCCACGCCGGTGATTAGTTCGGTAACCGGATGTTCCACTTGCAGTCGCGTGTTCATTTCCAGAAAATAATAATTCAGATTTTCGTCGAGCAGAAATTCAACCGTACCTGCTCCCACGTAGTCGCAAGCCTGCGCCACCCGGCACGCGTCCGCACCCATCCGTTCCCGCAATTCGGGCGTCAAAACCGCAGAAGGTGCCTCTTCCACTACCTTTTGGTGTCGTCGCTGAATACTGCATTCCCGCTCAAAAAGATGGACCGTGTTACCATGCGTGTCGGCCAGTACCTGAATTTCGATGTGTCGCGGCGAGCCAACATATTTTTCGATAAAAACAGCTCCGTCCCCGAAGGCCGAGAGGGCTTCGGAAATGGCCCGTTCCATCTGCGACTTCAGTTCCGCCGAATTTTCGACGACCCGCATACCTTTTCCGCCACCACCGGCGGAGGCTTTGATCAAAATCGGATACCCAATTTTTTCCGCAATTTTTTTAGCTTTTTCCGTATCGGTGATCGCCTGGTCAATCCCCGGCACCATCGGAATATCGTACGCTTTCACCGCATCTTTAGCGGCCAGTTTGCTACCCATCACTTCGATGGCGTGGACATTCGGACCAATGAAAATGATACCGGCAGCTTTTACTTTTTGGGCAAATTCGGCGTTTTCACTCAAAAAACCGTATCCCGGATGAATCCCTTCCGTACCAGTTGTTTTGGCGGCCTCAATAATTTTTTCCATGACCAGATAGGATTGGTTGGAGGGGGCAGGACCGAGGCAGACGGCCTGATCGGCAAACCTGACGTGCGGTGCATGACGATCTGCTTCCGAATAGACCGCGACCGTTTTGATGCCCATTTTTTTGGCGGTACGCATAATTCGCAAAGCAATTTCTCCCCGGTTGGCAACTAATATTTTTTTCATGAAAACAGATATTTTGAAATTGGGTACCACTGATCC
>CAKZUV010000030.1 GCA_937921555.1 uncultured Saprospiraceae bacterium | reverse complement strand
GTAGTCGTAAATGATGTTACAACGCCTGGGTCGTGTGCCAATGAATATACAATTACACGAACGTGGACAGCGACCGACGAGTGTAACAATACGGCGACGGCTACTCAAACAATCAATGTAGAAGATACAACGGATCCAGTCATTGCGAATGTACCCGGTGCGATCACAGTAGAGTGTGACAATGTACCAGTTGGTGATGCGACGGCGGTAACGGTAACGGACAACTGTAGTGCCACTGCCGATATCACGGTAGTCGTAAATGATGTTACAACGCCTGGATCGTGTGCCAACGAATATACAATTACACGAACGTGGACAGCGACCGACGAGTGTAACAATACGGCGACAGCTACTCAAACAATCAGTGTAGAAGATACAACGGATCCGGTCATTGCGAATGTACCCGGTGCGATTACAGTAGAGTGTGACAATGTACCAATTGGTGATGCGACGACGGTAACGGTAACGGACAATTGTAGTGCCACTGCCGATATCACGGTAGTCGTAAATGACGTAACGACCCCTGGATCATGTGCGAACGAATATACGATTACACGAACGTGGACAGCGACCGATGAGTGTAACAATACGGCGACGGCTACTCAAGCAATCAGTGTAGAAGATAGTACTCCGCCAGTTTTTGGAAATGTTCCTGGCGCAATAACAGTTGATTGTGATAATATACCATCTGCATCAATAGACGGTATTACGGCTACCGATAATTGTAGTAACTCAACTGAGATAGTCATAACGGTACTGGATAATAATATTCCTGGAGCGTGTGCAAATAATTTTACAATTGCCCGTACCTGGTCCGCAACGGATGAGTGTGGTAATGTAGCACAGCAAACACAGATTATCACTGTTACAGATACAGAAGATCCAGCTCTAGTTGGTGTTCCTGCTGATGAAACGGTTGCTTGTCAGGATATTCCAGTGGTCCCGACAGTGACGGCTACGGATAATTGCACTGCCATTGAAAACATTCAAATCGTATTCAACGAATTGCCAATTGCTGGTGATTGTCCGAATAACTATACCCTGATTCGTACGTGGACGGCGACCGATGAGTGTGGAAATAGTAGTCAGGCAACACAAACAATAACTGTTGAAGATACAGAAAATCCAGTGTTGGTAGGAGTCCCAGCAGATATTACGGCTGGTTGTACTACAGAACCAACTCCTGCGACTCCAACTGCCACCGATAATTGTAGTGGAGCATCAGATATTTTAATAGCGTACAATGAAGTCAGAACCGACGGAGCTTGTGCCGGATCTTATATCCTGGTTCGAACGTGGACGGCGACGGACGAATGTGGAAATCAGGATACGGGCACACAGACGATTACGGTGGAAGATGTAACTGCTCCTGTGTTCACTACAGTTCCTGGTGATATTAATTCTGAATGTGGTAATATCCCAGCGCCAATTAATCCTGAAGCAACGGATGAATGTGGTGGAAATGTAACCGTTACTTTAGTAGAAACAACTCAACCCGGTGCTTGTAGTACCATTGATAATATTATTAGAACATGGACAGCGACGGATGAATGTGGAAATACTACTACCATTCAGCAGACTGTCTCCGTGGCAGATAGTAATCCTCCGGTATTTGTTAACTCACCAAATGATGAGACTATTGACTGTACGGAAACCATCACTTCTGTGAATGTTACAGCCGTAGATGATTGTGATGCTACGCTAGAAGTAAATTTAGTGGAAACTAATATAGCTGGAAACTGTCCGGGTAATTATCAGGTAGTGCGTACGTGGACGGTCACGGATGATTGCGGAAACGTGGCTACTCAGTCTCAAACCATAACGGTAGAAGACACGGAAGCGCCTGTTCTTACAGGCATTCCATCAAACACCAGTGCTTCTTGTGATAATATTCCACCTCCGGCAAATCCTTCGGCTACTGATAATTGTAGCGTAAACGTTGACATCAGTTATAATGAACAACGAACAGAATTGGGTTGCCCCGGTAACTATGTGCTGACCCGCACGTGGACAGCTAACGACGGATGTGGAAACGAATCAGTTGGAATTCAAACCATCAATGTAGAGGATATCACTCCTCCAATTTTATTACAAGTTCCAAATAATCAAACCATCCGTTGTGATGAGGTAGCCAACCTTGTTAATCCAATTGCTACTGACAACTGTGATAATAACCCATTTATTGATTTAACAGAGTTGATTATTCCCGGTGATTGCGAAAATAACTACCGCATCCGAAGAACGTGGACTGCAACTGACAATTGTGGTAACACGGATGAAGCTACACAAATCATAACGGTAGTAGACGATATCGCTCCTTTATTAAGTGGTATTCCGGATAACATTGAAATCAGTTGTGAATCCACTGGTGATATCCCATCACCTGCCAGCGTTACTGCGACGGATAATTGTGATGATAGTCCGGTTGTAACTATGGAAGAGCAGACAATGGCAGGAACTTGCGAGGGTGCCTATACAATTGTTCGTACCTGGACGGCTACCGATCAGTGTGGTAATGAATCAACCGGGTCGCAAGAGATTTCTGTTGGAGATTTGACTCCACCGGTTATTGATCCGGCACCAGCGGATATCTCAGCAGAGTGTGGAAATATTCCGGCTGCAGGCTTGCTCAACGCATCGGATAATTGCGGACTGGACGTAACGGTAACAGTTGCTGATACTAATACGGAAGGAGTTTGTGTCGATAACTATACCATCACCCGTACCTGGACGGCGACCGATGCTTGTGGAAATACAACGACGACTGCTCAGACAATTACAGTAGAAGATACTACTCCGCCAGCTATTCTCGGTATTCCGGCTAATATTGTGATAAATGAAGCTGCCGGAGATACACTTCCCGCGGTACCAACTGATATCACGGCGACGGATAACTGTGATACGGAAGTAGAAATTGACTTTACGGAAGTAACAGCAGAAAACGGTTGTGGAATAGTTGTTTCCAGAATTTGGACGGCGACGGATAACTGTAATAATACCAGTCAACAAACACAGACAATCACGGTAAGTGGTGACTTTGATATTTCAATTACACCATCACAACCAAATATTTGTGCGAATGATCCGATTCAGTTCTCCGTAATTGCGGATGAGACACCAATTAGTTATCAATGGTCCTCCGATCAGGGATCGTTTAATAATCCTGCTGATGCTGCACCTTTCTATACCGGAACAGTAGCAGGAAATATTAATGTTAGCGTAATTGTTACTACGGCTTCCGGATGTATTGGCGTTGCTACTACCAATATCACGGTAAATCCAATCCCTGACGGGCAGGTCTTTGCTAATGGACCATTATGTGAAGGAGAAAATATCACACTCTTCGCCAGTGGAGGTAACGCTTATAGTTGGTCAGGGCCGGATGGGTTTACTGCGGATATTCAAAATCCAGTGATTCCCAATTCTTCTTCGATTAATACAGGGGACTACTCCGTTACTATTTCCAATGCTCAAGGTTGTGAATTAGTCGATATAGTGAATGTTTCTGTTAATGATAAAATTAGTGCTGATTACTCTGCTGTTCATGCGGATTGTGAGAACTTAGGTAGTATTGTTTTAGGAGTAATTGGTGGAACGGGTAATTATACTTTTACCTGGAATCCATCTAATGGAACCAGCAACAATCAACCTTATATTCGAGAAGGTCTATTACCTGATATCTATAATGTAACGATTACAGATGATGGAGGATGTTCTACTACAATTAATAATATGCTAATTGATGATCGCTGTGCAAACGGGGATTGTGTTGCCGATGCAGGAAATTTAACTATTGAAGATGAAAGTCTTTGTGCTGAGGATGAAAACAATAGTATTACTGCTACGCCTAATGGCAATATGATTATACCTCCTGGTTTTGAAGTAATTTATATTCTTACTGAAACTCAGGGTAATAACCTGGTCGTAGTTGATACTTCTTCTATGCCTGACTTTATCTGGAATGAAATAGGAAACTTTACGATTCATACCCTGGTGTACGATCCGGCAACACTTGACCTTGATTTTATTGATTTAAATAATACTTCTTTATTTAGCATCAATAGTATGTTACTGCAAGGTGGCGGAGATATCTGTGGATCGCTTGATTTGAGTGGTGCAAACGCGGAGGTGATTGAAGTAAGTATAACGGTCTCAACTAACGAACCGGATAATTGTAACACGGGTAGTGGGCGTATAGAATTGACGCCAATTGACTTTGCGTACGCCTGGAGTGATGGTGGCAGCGGTGCAAACCGAAATAACCTGGACGCTGGAACATATCAGGTTACCGCTACGGATAACAACGGTTGTAACACAACAGTTGACTTAACGGTTGGAGATACCTGTATTTGTATCTTACCAACGATAGCGGCAGTTAATACGTTGGAATCAACTTGTGACGCTCCAAATGGTAGCGCAGAAATTATCATAGATGGTGATTTGTTAGACTATACTTATACCTGGTCTCCTCAGGCTGGAGTACCAAATGCCATCGGAAACAGCCGAACTGACTTACCATTCGGTGTTTACGTCGTAACGATAACCTTCCCGCTGGTAGCAGACTGTGAACTGGTAGAAACAATTGTTATCGGTAATATTGACGGACCAAAAGTAGATTCACTAGCCACCACACCCGCTACTTGTAGCGCACCGGATGGTACCGTCATTTTATATCCCGATACGTACAACTACGTCTGGGTAGACGGAGCACAACCAACTCCTAGTAATATCAGAACAGATCTCACACCGGGTAAACACAATATCGTGGTGATTAATCCTCTGGCACCACAATGCCCGGATATTATCAGTATTGAAATAGATTCAATTAACGAAATGACGCTGGCCGCAGATATTCTGAACGCTCCTCAGTGTGGCGTGGCCAACGGAGAAGTATCCATCAATGTAGAAAATAATCCTGCGGGATCATTTATTTATACATGGAGCGATAATCCAACGATCAATCAATCTACTCGTAATGGTCTGGCACAAGGTGATTACACAGTTACCGTAACCGACGAGTCGGCTACAGCTTGTCAGAGTATACTGGAGTTTACGCTGGACGAACAGGCCGTAGGTGCAACAATTACTTTTGATCCAATTATAGAAATTGAATGCTACGGAGAACGTGCTGAGCTGGACTATGATGTAGTTTACGATAACAATTTTACACAACCACCGGTAATTTTCATTGCGGACGAACAAGGAGTACCTTTTAATGGACTTCCGGGTAATTACTTTATTGAAATTAATGATGCCAATGGCTGTCGTGGTGCTTACGCCGAATTTACGGTGACGGAACCGGAACAGATAGTTGTCATTCCTACCATCACGAATATAGAATGTACAGCGCCGGGTCGTATTGATCTGGAAGTGAGCGGTGGAACCGGAGACTATACTTACCAATGGGCACCGGGTAATTCAACTACACGAAGTTTAATCACCAACGAAGAAAGAAATTACATTGTTACCGTTACGGACGAACTGGGATGCTCTAAAGTTCTCTTTGGTCAGTACGTTGGTAATAATTGTGAAGATACGAATTGTCCTCCACCTCCGGTTATTAATAACGTTATCGTGGAGCAAGCTAACTGTGGTCAGTCTGATGGATCTATTTGTATCGAAATGGTCGGAGCAGACATAAACAGCTTTATCTTTATATGGCCGTCGTCTGTCTCCAGTACTGGTAACTGCGCGGAAAACTTACCGACCGGGTCTTATGAAATCACTATTCAGCATGCAAATAATTTAGATTGTCCTGCCATTACACAAATAATAAATGTAGGGACGGTAGATGGTCCGGAAGCAGTACCCGTATTTACGGCTCCCGCAACTTGTATCAGTGCGAATGGAACCATCGTATTGTCACCTACTTCCTACGAATATCTGTGGGATGATGAAGGTACTGGATATACCAGAAATGATTTGGAGGCAAGACCATACCTCGTCACGATTACTGATCCTAATAATGGATGTGAAACCGTAGCCGAATTTACGGTGGCCGAACAAAATAATTTAACCGCAGACTTCACAATTATCGAAGAACCAAGCTGTGGCGAAAATAATGGTGTCGCTACTATCAATGTTTCCGGAGGAAGCGGATCGTACGACTATTTAGGCTGGGGCGCCGGACCTTCACGCTCAGATTTGGAGGGCGGAATCACCTATACCGTTACGGTGGCAGATCAAATGACCGGATGTCAGGACACTATTAATCTGACTCCACAAAACGACGTGGCCAGTGCGACGATTACGATTGATCCGGTGACGATTGTTTCCTGTCCGGATGCCGCTGATGGTACGGTCATATTTACCATAGAATTAGAACCTGGGTTTGCCGAACCGGATACCTTCTCCATTATAAGAGATGGAATTCGATATACGAATGGTACGCTGGTAAGAGGCGATTATACCATCGAAGTAACCGACGCCAATGGATGTGCTGCCGGATCTGCTCCGTTTACTGTAACAGAGCCGAACCCAATCAACGTTAATTTTACAGTTGATAACAAAAATTGTGATTTTAATGGAAATGAAATACTGGGTTCAATAACACTAGAGGCGACGGGTGGAACAGGTACTTACTTCTATAATTGGAATCACATTCCGGGATCTGATAATTCACAAAATTTGACCGGTCTGCAGGATAGTGTGTACGTTGTTACCATCACGGACAGCAACGGTTGTTCTGCCATTGTAAATAATATTATAGTGGAAGATGAATGTCAGCCTTGTGAAGTACCTGTGGCAGGTACCGTAGTAACCATCGACGCCAATTGCGGAGAAGCTAATGGAGAGGTAACCATCAACCTGCCAGGAGATCCCGCCAGCTATGAGTACATCTGGTCACCTGGTTCAAATAACCAAAACACAGCTACTGGATTAATAGCAAGAGATTATTCGGTAACCATCTCCGAACCTGGTTGTAACGAAACTTTGGTAGTTGAATTTACTATCGGTAATATCAACGGTCCAATGGCCAGCGTCTTTGAAACAACGCCGGCAACTTGTGCCGCCAGCGATGGTTCCGCGATTCTTATCCCAAATACGTTTAACTACGACTGGGGTGGCGGTATCACGGGAGGTTCACCCGATAATCTGGCAGCCGGAACGTATAATGTAACCGTTACCGAGCCGGGCAATCCTTGTATCAACTTTATTACGGTCACCATTGACTCAACCAGTAATCTAGTGGTTTTCCCACAAATCGATAATCAGCCAAGTTGTGAAATGGCCAATGGCTCCGTTACGATGAATGTTACAGATGCAGTTAGCCCGGTTACTTACGAATGGAGTAACGGTGCAACGGGTGCCACTCAGAATAACTTAATCAGTGGACCTTATAGTGTGACTGCCACGGATGCAAATGGTTGTGTAGCAGATACTTTGTTTACTTTGTTAAACAATACACCTGCGGCGACTATCACGATTAATTCAATCAATCATAATACTTGTGCCGACACAAATGACGGCGAAGTAGTTTATTCAATTGATTACGCGCCTGGATTTGTCCAGAGTGCAATTATTGAAATTATAAATGATGAAGATATTGCTCAGACAAATGGTCAGTTAGGACCTGGTGACTATTGTATCGTCGTCTTTGATGCTACGGGCTGTGCAGCGGGGCAATCATGTTTTGAAGTTACCGCTCCCGAAAATATCGCCGTACAGATTTCCATCACGGACGAAGATTGTACCAACGGTGGGGGAGCGATATCCCTGGAGGTAACCGGTGGTACTGCTGATTATTCGTACAGCTGGTCGGATGCTGTTAACAATAACAGTGCAGATCGTACCGGACTTACCTCCGGAACAGCGTATGCTGTCACTATTTCGGATGCTAATGGTTGTACAACCACTCAGGAAGGAATATTTATTGACAATACTTGTACAGATTGTGCAGTACCTGTAATTACCGCTACTCAAATTGAAGACGCCACTTGTGGACAAAACAATGGTAGTATTGAAATTACTATTTCAGGAAACTTGGCCGACTACGAAATCGAATGGTCAACTGGTGCTACGGATGTTACCACCATTAATAATTTGGGTGTGTCCGGAAGTCCTTATTCGGTTACGATTACCAATACAGTGTGTCCTGCTTCCGAAGTATTTGATTTTATTATAACAAATACCGACGGACCAGTTGCGACTGTAGATGCTACGACTCCGGCTACCTGTAACGAGGCCAACGGTACGGCCACGTTAAGTCCGGCCAATTATATTTATAACTGGGCAGGGCCGAATACAGGTGCTACCAGAAATGATTTGGCGGCTGGTTCTTATGATGTTACCGTCATTGATCCGGCTACGGGTTGCGATAATATTATTACTGTAACAATTGAAGAAACATCTGGACTGGAAGTCAATATTATTGCGAATAATCAGCCAACCTGTGGGGAAGCCAACGGCTCCATTGAGACCATTGTAACGGGAGGAAGCGGCGATTATAATTATTCAATTGGTCAGATTAGAACCGATTTGGCATCTGGCAGATATATTAATATTATCACCGATAACCAAACGGGTTGTACCGGACGAGATACGATTGATCTGCTGGATGACGGAGGCAGCGCCACGATCACGGTTGAACCGGTCGTTTCCGTTTCCTGCATTGGAGCCAACGATGGAACTGCTATTTATACCATTGATAAATCTCCCGGATTTGTCGAGGATGAAAGAATTGAAATTCAGATACCCGGAAATGAAGGAGTTGTCCTCACAAATGGTCAATTGGCACCAGGGATCTATTGTGTTACTGTTTTTGATGGTAATGATTGTCTGGCGGCCAGAGCCTGCTTTGAGGTTACTTCGCCAGATCCACTGTCCGTAAGCACAGAAATAAATGATATCGATTGTGATCAGGATGGAAACATTGCAATCTCCGTAAGTGGTGGAACTGCTCCGTATACTTACGACTGGAGTAACGGCAATAATGCTGCGTCAATAAATGTATCTGCGGCTGGTCCTTACACGGTTACAATTACAGACAATAACGGATGTAATATAATTGTTGATGACCTGGAAGTTGCAGACGAGTGTGTACCTTGTGACGAACCACAAATCACCGGCGAGATCATCGCTGACGCAAATTGCAACGAAGCCAATGGTAGTATTACCATTACGATGGAAGAAGATCGTTCCAACTATAATTTCCAGTGGTCAAGCCCAAGTATCGGAAATACAAACATGGCTGATGGCTTGATCAACGGAGAATATTCCGTTACTATTTCTGAAAATACACCGGGTTGTGAAAACGTAACTACGGTCAGAGATTTCATAATAGAAAACATCGGAGGACCGGTAGTTGCCGAAGTGAACACGACCGATGCTACCTGCGGTCAGGCAAACGGAACGGCGACTTTGCTTCCTGCTAGTTTCGTTTACGACTGGGGAACCTCATTAGGAACGGGTAATATTCAGAATAATCTATCAGGTGATACTACTTATACGGTCACCGTTACGGAATCAGGCAATGCTTGTGAAAGCATCCTTCAGGTAACTATTGGTGAGCAAAGCGATCTGATAGCTACTTACATAATTAACAATCAACCTACTTGTGGTAATTTTGATGGCTCGGTCACCATCAACGCTACGGGTGGTAGTGGAAACTACACGTACAGCTGGGGACCCGACGCCACAAGAGATGACCTGTCGGCGACCGTATCTCCGATCACGGTGACTATCACGGATGATAATGGCTGTAGTACAGAAGTCGATATTATTCTGGAAGATGATATTCCTGGTGGCGTAATCATTGATATTGATCCAGATACACAAATCACTTGTAACGGAGCCAATGACGCGACGCTGGAATATGTTATCGACTACGATCCGGACTTTGTTTATCCGGCTACCATTATTCTCAAAGATGAATTTGGAAATATAGAAAACAATGGAAGTCTTTCTGCCGGCACCTGGTGTCTGGTAGTGATTGACAGCAATGGATGTGTGGCCGGACAAGCGTGTCATGAAATTCCTGAACCGGATGCCATCGACGTTAATTACAGCGTGGTAGACGCGGATTGTGATAACCCATTCGGAACGATTAACGTGACCGCTACCGGTGGTACCGGAACGCTCACTTACGATTGGGCTGATTTACCCGGTATCAATAATACGCAGAATAGAACTGATTTAATCCCTGATGATTATTCCGTTACTATTACCGATCTGAATGGATGTAGTGTAGTCATTGCACCGATTACGATTACCAATGATTGTCCTGTGAACTGCCCATCATTCGAAGTAACCGGTCAGATCGTACAGGATGCCAGTTGTGGCAATAATACGGGATCTATTATACTGGATGTAACGGGAGAAGAAAGTGATTACCAGTATACCTGGACTGATAATGTCAGCGACAGTCACGTAGTGGATAGCATCGGGCAAGGTATTTACGTGGTAACAATTACTTTGAATAGTGACCCGACTTGCTCAATTGAGCACGAAATAGAAATAGAGGATGCCGACGGACCTGAGATTGTTATTAATCTGTCTCCGGCAACTTGTGGAGAGATGGACGGAGGAGCGCAATTATCTCCGGCAACTTTCCTTTATATCTGGAGTGATGAAGATGGAAATCAATTTTCCGGAGCAACGCAAAATAATTTAGCTGCGGGCCGGTATGTAGTGACTGCCATCGACAATAATACCGGTTGTGAAAATGAAGAAATTATCATTATTGAAGAAATTAATCCACTGACGGCGGAGGTCATTATTGATAATCAGCCGGATTGTAATCTCAATAATGGATCAATTACAATAAATGTAAATGGTGGTAGCGGAGATTATTCCTTTGGGAATACCAATAATCTGGGAAGTGGACAGGATAGCACCATTGTAATAGATAATGTGACTGGTTGTGAGCTGATGGTTCACTATACTTTAGTGAGCAATGTTCCGGAGGCTACGATTACCGTTGATCCTGTTCTGAACTTGCCATGTGCGGGTGACCAGAACGGAACCGTAGTTTACAACGTTGATTACAGTCCTGGATTTGTGGGCAATGGCACAGTCATCATCGAGCAGAGTGGAGATACGATTACCAATGGAACATTAAGTATTGGAGCTTACAATATTTACGTTTACGATGATAATAATTGTCTCGCAGGATCTGCCGCCTTTATGGTGGAAGCACCTGATAACCTAGTCGTAAATTACAGTTCAACCCACGCAACCTGTACCGAAGGTGGAACCATCGATCTGGATATTACCGGCGGAACCGCACCTTACAACGTAAACTGGAATATCCCCGGAACCAATAATCCAGAAGACCTGACCGATTTAATTGCGGGAGATTATTTTGCGGAAGTCACCGATGCCAACGGCTGTGCAATCAGCGTACCTGTCATCACGATAAATACCTCCTGTGATCCGTGTAGTACACCACCGGTCATTACGGATATCCAAATCATAGGATCAGATTGTGAATCAAATAATGGTTCTGCCGAAGTATCCGTCCTTGGAAATCCAAATGACTTTATTTACACCTGGTCCGACCCGGCGGTAAGTAATGGAACCAACTCCATAAATAATTTAGGTCACGGTTCTTATACCGTAACTGTATCTAGTAGCACGGATATTTCCTGCTATACCGAACGATCTTTTGTTATTCCTAATAATCAGGGACCAGTTGCTACGATAGATGTTAACGAACCCGCAACTTGTGATGCAGCGGATGGTCGGGTAGTTCTTATGCCTGACAGCTTATTCTACCAATGGCCGGATACAGTTGGTGCAAGTCGGGATGACCTGACAGCGGGTTCTTATTCTGTTACTGTTTCTGAAAATGGAAATGGTTGTACCAGCGTGATTGATGTAGTCGTTACCTCCATTAGCGATCTGGAAGTTACGCATACCGTGGATAATATACCTTCGTGTGGGAATAATGATGGAATTGTAACGATAGAGGTCAACAACGGAAGTGGCCAGTATATTTTCGATCCGGCGATTGAAAATAATACGATGACGAATTTATCCGCCGGTGGTCCTTACGAAATTACTGTGACCGATATCATTACGGGCTGTGAAACCGCCTATGAGTTTAACCTGACGGAAAATATTGTAAACGCCGTAGTTACCGTCGAACCAAATGTCATGGTTTCCTGTATTGGTGCTGCTGATGCAACTGCTGATATTAATATTGACTACAACTCCGGATTTGTACAACCCGCAGTCATACGATTCCTGCGCAGTCCGGAAGATACAGTAGTAAACAACGGAGAACTTAGTGCTGGTACCTATTGCGTAGAAGTAAAAGATGGTAATGATTGTCTGGCCGCACTAACGTGTTTTGAGGTAACAGAACCAGAATTGATCACGACGACGACTAATCTGAATCATATCAATTGTGATGAAAGTGGTAGTATTTTATTATCTGTAACCGGAGGAACTGCTCCGTACAGCTATCTGTGGAGCAACGGAGATATTACCAATAATCCAGTTATTACAGTACCTGACTTTTATGACGTAACTGTTACGGATGCGAACGATTGCGTAAGAATAGTAGAAGATTTATTGATTATTGATGAATGTAATCCTTGTACTCCGCCGGAAATTGCGAGTACCACAATTGTCAATGCGACCTGTGACAATGCCGATGGTTCCATCAGTATTGAAATGGATGGCAGCGGTTATGCTTTCAACTGGAATCCGGTAAGTTTCAATAACGAGATTCGTAATCTGGCAGGAGGAGACAGTGTCTTTGTCACGATCACGGATATCAACGATCCTACTTGTTTTACCACGGAAAGATTTGTGATTGGAAATGCCGACGGCCCGCAGGGAGTCATCGTCCAGACAACGGATGCTACGTGCAGCGATAATGATGGAACCGCTACCTTATCACCAAATACCTACCAGTACATCTGGGAAAATGGAGATACCACCGCCGTACGAGAAGATCTGTCTGCGGATACGATTTATGTTGTCACCGTAATTGATCCTGCGACGGATTGTAACAATGTAATAAGCGTAGAAGTTGGTTCCACAAGTCCTCTGTCAGCAGATGTTGTTATCAATAATTTACCATCCTGCGGTAACGCCAACGGATCAGTCACCATCGTCCCCACGGGTGGTAGTGGAAATTACGAATACGGAACCTGGCCGGGTGATACCCAGAATAATCTGGCGGCTTCAATTGTACCTTACACCGTAATCGTCAGAGATGTAGAAACGGGATGTACCTTCCCGGTTGAATTTACTTTATCTGATGATACGGAAAGCGCTACAATTAATATTGCCAGTATGGATATTGATCTGGAATGTGCAGCCGATGCAGATGGTACAGTAATTTACGAGGTGGTGTACGATGCCGGATTTGTCCTGCCAGCGGATACCATATTTACAAAAGAAGGAATTGAAATAAATAATTTTGAGAATGGAAATCTGACCGCGGGTAACTACTGTATCATCATTCAGGATGCCAACGGATGCTTCGCCGCCACGGAATGTTTCCAGGTGAACGAGCCATTACCACTAACCCTGAATGCCATTCTGACAAATATTGCTTGTGAAATATCGCAGGGAAGTATTGACCTTTCTATCGAAGGTGGAACTGAACCTTATGTGGTTGACTGGGAAGATACCCTGAATACCAATGATGCAGAAGATCGTGATAATCTGGTTGCCGGAGAATACAGCGTGACCGTTACAGATGCGAATGGTTGTACGGCCAGTATTACGGACCTGCCCATTGTGGACAACTGTCCACCGTGTGAAGAAACGCCCATCGTGGTCAACACGCTTACCCTGGTGGATGCGAGTTGTGGAATGCTAAATGGTTCTGCCGTGATTGACGTGGTGGGAGACGAGAATGATTACGAATTTGTCTGGTCGCCACCTGTGGGTACTGATCATGAGGCGTATAATCTGGGAATTGGTAATTATTCGGTAGTGATCTCACACCGTAGTAACGGAGATTGTGTGATCCCGGAACCAGTAAGTTTTACCATTGGAAATATTGATGGACCCGCTGCTGAAATAACCAGCAATATACCTGCTAATTGTGGTGCTGCGGATGGACAAGTTACTTTATCACCTGACTCTTTAATCTACGAATGGAATGATGGCGGATTCGGAGCAGAAAGAACAGACCTGAGAGACAGTACTTATATTGTGACGGTAAAAGATTCGAATACTACTTGTCAGAATACTATAGAAGTGACCGTTACATCTGTTTCAAGTTTGATTGCCAATGGCATTCAGAATACGCCGGCTGATTGTGGCGTGAGCAATGGGGTGGCGACGATAGAAGTGAACGGAGGAAGCGGAAACTATATTTATAACAACGGTTGGGGACCCAACGCTACCCGGACAGATTTACCATCGGGACCATATCCGGTCACCATTACTGACACGGAAACAGGTTGTCAGGCGGAAGTTATCGTAGAAGTATTGGATGATGTTCCTGCGGCCAATATTGTTTTACAATTGCCAGTGGTCACCAATTGTGCTGGCAGCGCGGATGCCACAGCTCTCTATACGATCACTGCTGATCCGGGCTATCAAGGTACGCCGGTGGTAACTATCGAAGATTCACTTGGTAACGTTTATACCAATGGAAATTTAGCGGTCGGTAATTATTGCCTGGTCGCCAGAGACAGCAATGACTGTTTGGCGGAACAAACTTGTTTCACTGTAAGTGAGCCTTTACCGATCACCGTCGGAGTAGAAGTTACCAATAAGGATTGTGACATGAACGGAAGTATTATCATCAACATAAGTAACGGAGTCGCACCCTATATTTTCGATTGGGAAGACCTGGATCGGGACGAAGATCCTCAAAACAGAACCAATCTGATGGGAGGATTTTACGATGTGACAATTACCGACGCTAACGGTTGTATGCTGGTACTCGAAGATATTCTAGTGGAAGACGAATGTCATAATTGTAATATCATAACGACAATTACGACTAATCAACCGGACTGCGAACAGAGCAACGGAGCTATTCAGATTAGTGGACTAGGAGATTATCTCTACGAATGGTCTGATGGCAGCACGAGTTCTTCCATTACTGGATTAGCTGCAGACACCTACACGGTAACGATCAGCGATGTCAATAATTTAAGCTGTTTTGAAATAGAAACCATTACGCTCAGTAATCCAAACACGCCGGAAGTGACCATTACTACCAATCCGGCAAGTTGTTTAATCGCAAACGGTAGTGCTACCTTATCTCCAGGTACATTATCCTACAACTGGGAAGATGCCGATGGCGTATCTTACGGATCGGGAGCTTCTAAAAACAACCTGAGAGCGGGTATTTACTACGTAACCGTTGCGAACGGAAATAATCAGTGTATAGAAATTTTAACAATAGAAATAGAAAGAAACAACCCACTTACCGTCAGCGCGGCGGTTATTTCTAAACCGGGTTGTGATGAGTCTAACGGCTCCGTAGAGATTCTGGTCGATGGTGGTAGTGGGGATTACCGCTTCGACCTGGATCCTACAAATTTACCGGCAGGCGTGCATACGCTCAACGTGCTGGATGTGATTACCGGATGTACCGAATCTGTCACCTTTACCCTGGACAGCGATGTACTGGCCGGAGCGAATATTACCGTGGATCCTTTACTGCTACTGGATTGCGCCGGAGACGAAAATGGATCAGCATTATATAATATCACTTATGATCCCGGATTTATAACACCCGTGATAATTGAATTTACAGATGTCAATGATGAGCCGGTTAACAACGGAAATTTATCCGCCGGAAGATATTGTATTACCGTCATGAATGGTGACAGTTGTCAGGCTGGAAGCACTTGTTTCGATGTGGTAGAACCAGCAGGAATGAACGTGGCCATCAGTATCAGCAACGAAACTTGTAGTAATGCCGGTGCAATTAATACCGCTGTCATGGGTGGAAATCCAGACTATATTTACACCTGGTCAGATACGACTTTGACAACGGGTGACCGAACAGGTTTAGCCTCTGGTACTTATCAGTTGACTATCACGGATGCCAATGGTTGTCAGGCCATCTTTGACAATCTGGTAGTAGCGGATGAATGCAGCACCAATGATTGTGATGATCTGACCGTTACCAGTGTAGTAACATTCGATACGGAATGTGGAGCGCAAAACGGGAGCGCGACCATCCAGATATCTGGCAACGAAGCGGATTATAACTTTAACTGGTCCAACGGTGCCACTGGTAATAGCGTGGACGGACTCGCTGGAATACCTTATCAGGTAACCATTTCTGATCCGAATAATATGGCTTGTGATACCGTCATTAATATTCTGATCAATAATACCAATGGTCCGCAGTTCGTGGTGCAAAGTACGACTCCTGCGACCTGTTCCGACCTGGATGGAAGCGCGCAATTAAGTCCTGATAATTATGATTATTCCTGGAGACTAAACGGAATAGAAGTAAGTACGGGAGCTAATCCAACCAATCTGGCTGCGGGACTTTACAAAGTAACGGCGGAAGATGCGGATGGATGTACACAGACAATTTTTGTAGAAATTGAAGAAACTACGATACTGGAAGCAACGGTAGAAATACTGAGCCAGTCTGATTGTGGAGAAGACAATGGAGTTGCGAGATTGACCATCACCAATGGTAGTGGAAACTACAATACCCACGCGTGGGGAAGTGATGCGACGCAAACTAATTTAGCACCTGGCTTCTACGAATTTCTGATTACAGATAATAATACCGGATGTGAATTAACAGTTAGTTTCACTATGACGGATGCCTCTGCGGCTACGATAGCGGTTACCAGTGTAACGGAAGTTTCCTGCTACGGAAGTGCAGATGCTACCGTCGATTACGAACTCACGCTGGACGCCGGATTTGCCGGTACCGGAGAAGTGATCATTATCAGCGACAGTGGTACTCCTTATGAAAACGGAACCCTGCGTGCCGGTGACTATTGCCTGTTTGTGCTGGATGATAATGGCTGTACGGTCGGAGAATCCTGCTTCACCGTAGAAAGCCCGGAACCGATAAATGTTAACCTGTTTGCCGTAGATGCAAGCTGTAACCAGCCGGGATCAATTTCTGTAAATGCTACGGGGGGTGGCGAAAATTATACTTTTAACTGGGCCGATATAGCTGGAACAGATAACGATCAGAACAGAAATAACTTGACCCCGGGAAGCTACGAACTAACGATCACCGATGACCGGGGTTGTTCGGTGACGAGCGGTGCCATTTTAATCGCTACCAGCTGTATTACCACCGATACGATTTTTGTTTTTACGCCGTTTGAAACGCCGACGGATACCATCTGTGTAGATTTGAGTGAAATAGGATCTGATATTAATCGTATCGCACTTTGTGAAACACCGGATTTTGGAACCCTGATGCCGGTTAGCGATTCCTGCCTGGTATACACGCCAAACGAAAGCTTTACCGGAACGGATACAGCCTGTGTTATTGTATGTAACGCGGAAGCTGTTTGTGATACAACGATTATTATCATTGAGGTCGGAAGTCCTGCACCTTGTCCGGGAGAAATCTGGAATACATCTGATACCACTACCATCGTGAGTAGTAATTGTGTAGAAGGTGGAGAATACTGTGTGGATTTACCGTTTATACAAATTAACGATTATCGTATTTTGGATAATGGTCAACCGTACACCAACGCCACCTATGGGTGTGCAATTGATAGCGTGGTTAACTATTCTACCTTCACTTTCCCAAGTAACGGGAATGTTGGTCCTTATCAGTTAGAAAACTGGCAGGTGAATGGTAATAGCTATAGCACTGAATTTATGACGATCACAGAACTGGTCGATTCCATGAATATCTGGGATACGGGGACGACTTGGTATTACGACGCAGCACGTTCGACGATCAATGGAGGTAATCCGGATAACAATTACGGAAATATGAGTGTCCGTCAGGTAGTTACCAATGCGTTTACAATTGTCAATGTGAATACGATGTTGTCACCGACCGGTACGGCGTTGCCACTGACGGCCGGTTTCCACGAATTGATCTTTACTAATATCAGAACCCGCTGTACTGATACTTTGTGGGCCAACGTCTATTGTGTTACGCCTGATTATGTGACGGATACGATCAATGTTGCCGATACAGAAACAATCTGTTTGGATATTTCGGAATTACCTGGAAATTTTGTCAACGTAGAGAATGTTTGCGATGATGCATCCGGCGAAATCGTTATTTTTGATATTGACGAAGAGGAAGTTTGTGTAGCCTTTGAAGGATTTGAGCCGGGTACGGAAGATGCCTGTATGATTGTTTGTGATGATCTGGGCGTTTGTGATACTACTTACTTCACCATCACGGTGATAGAAGATTTTTCCGGAATCACACCACCGATTGCCGTGACGGATTCGGATACGACTTCGCGTAACAATGCGATTGATATCGACGAGCTATTCAATGATACAATCAACGGAACGCTGGATACCATCATTATTATTACACCACCGGCTAACGGAGTGGTGGGAATTAACGAAGACAATACGATTAAGTATACACCGAACGAAGATTACTGTGAGCCCGAATCGCCGGATGTCTTTACTTACGCTATTTGCAATCAGGTAGGTTGCGATACCACGCAGGTGTTCGTTACCGTACTTTGTGATGATCTGATCATCTTTACCGGATTTAGTCCGAATGGAGATGGTGTCAACGATTTCTTTACCATTCAGGGAATTGAAGCCTTCCCGAACAACCGACTGTTGATTTTCAACCGCTGGGGTAACGAAGTATACAACAAGCAGGGATATCTGAACGATTGGGATGGTACCTGGAATAACCGGAAACTGTTACCGGACGGAACCTACTTCTACGTATTGGAAGATGGACAGGGTAAACGATATTCCGGATATGTACAGATACACCGATAAAGTAAAATCAATATTGAATATTGGATATCCAACATTCAATATTGATTTTTTCGTGTGTATTGTTTAAAAATTAAGGCAATTAAAAAAACTTTGGTAGAGATTGTCGGGCAGAGCAGAGGCTTTCTTTATTGTTTTATTATTTTTCCTTATTATTTTCGTTTCCAGGTAACTGTTTTTCCGAACATCGGGCTACCGAGATAACCTCTCATTTTTAAGGTATTAGCGTCTTCCAGCGTTATTTGAGCCTTGTACGATTTACCACTCAGGATATTATAAATTTCACCATCTTTCCAGGTCTCTTCATTGTCAAACGTAAAGCCAGTCATAATCACGGTTCCCACAAAAGGATTATTCCGCTTGGCAGGATCAGGGTTTAGCATATCTTTTTTAGGCTGACCATGCTCGTCGTTAGGATGTTCGGTCCAGACTATTTTACCACCATAACTACCGCCATCACGATAAATTTCGATCACCGACTCCCGGCTCTGCGTATGCCATTCTCCCAGTACGTCATCCTGATGATTTCTAATACAATAATCCACCACGTAGGCATCGAGTGGCAGGGCCAGTAAAGCGAAGCATAAAATGTATATGTTTTTCATAGTTGAGTTTTGAGTAAGCACTTAAACAAATTTGTCGATTACAAAGAGTTAATGTCAGTTTGGGCAAGCTTTATCTTCAACGTTCGGCAAGATAAAATTGTTGGTCTTGTTAAATATTTTAAAAATAAAAAATAAGCCCGAAATGGCGTTTAGCATAATGAAATTGAAATGTTAATATTTTCGTTAATAACTTGATAATTAGGGATAATAGGTGTTATTTGTGCTATATTAACTCTTATGTTGTATTATGGTGAGTTAATTGATAATATAGAATATAAAATAAAATTTTGTGAAACCATTATTAAAAAAAATAGAACCCGGTTTTGGTAGTTCATTTGCCATAAAAAAGATTGATTGCTCAAGTGATCATCCGGCTCCGCAGTGGCATCAGCATCCGGAATACGAACTGGTTTTTCTGAGTAAAGGAGTAAAAGGCCGTCGGCATATTGGTCATCACTATGCTGTTTTTGACGATGGAGACCTTACATTTTTAGGTTCAGATTTGCCACATTACGGATATTTTAAGAAAGGAAAACCTGGTCAGCATAAAATCGTTGTACAGTTGCGGCGGGACTTTTTGGGAAGTGGATTTTTGAGTCAGCCGGAGATGGCGGCGATTCGTGGTTTGTTTGAAAGAGCGCGAGGAGGAATTACTTTTAGTAGTGAAACGAGAGACCGGATCGGAGCATATCTGGAAAGAATATTAGCGTTGGAAAGTTTTGACCGGCTGATAGAATTATTGCGAATGTTCAATGATTTAGCCAATTCGACGGAATACGAACTGTTGCAGGCAGACGGCTTTGCCATCGAGGTTGATCCTTCGGAAAGGGAACGGATTCGCAAGGTGTACAGTTACGTAGAAAAACATTTTCAGGAAAATATTCCTTTGGGAGTAATTGCGGACACGGTAAATATGACGGTTCCAGCTTTTTGTCGTTATATTAAAAAATTAACCGGCAAAACATTTACCCAATTTGTCAACGAATTTAGAATTGACTACGCCAGCAGATTGTTGGTGGAAGAATCAATGAGCATTGCGGAGGTAAGTGTAGAAAGTGGATTTAATAACTTTTCTCATTTCAATAAACAGTTTAAATCCATCACGAATCAAAGTCCTTCCGCTTTTCGTAAGCAGCAGCGGCAGTTGGTGGGGTAGTGTTGATAAAAGGCTGTTAGCTATTGGCGATTAGCCGTTTGCCCACTTTTTTCGTGATTGAGAGAAGCAAACAGCAAATAGCATTTTCTATTGATTGGCAATATAAATCCGGGACTGGATTTTCTGGATATTGAGTCGTTCGACGTCGGATAAGAGGTGGTCTACGTTTTCCGTTTGAGGTTGGTACCAGGATTTCTTTTTAAAGTAGTAGTTGAGTTTTTTACTGGAGAATATTTTACCATAATCTGCGTAAATCTCATTAATCATCAGTTGTAAATCCCGGACCGCGTAGCGCTCAATTTCATCTGTGGCCAGGACTTTAGTGGATGTAAATGGAAACTTACGACTCAAACTGGGCTGTTGTTTCCGGGAGAGTTTTTCGAATTTGCCCGATTGATTCAGCCGGTAATTTTCGTAGAGATTGGTTTCGTTGTAATCCTTTTTCCAAATATAATCCTGCATCGCAGTATGCTGGGTGGACTGTAAAATCTTGACCGAATCCGGGGCATCTGCGTAGCGATCCGTCGAAAAATATTCGGGGGATAAGTAAAAATCCACGTACGTCAATTCAAATATTTCCTGGTCAATCAGACTGATTCCCAAATTGGCATCGTTGGTTTTTCCATGCACCGCGATCAGATCAATCGCTCGTCCATCCGGATAAAAACTGACCAGATTGAAAGAAGTTCCGTCGGTGTTTTCCTGACTGATTTCATAAAAGAATATTTCGAGCGTATCCCGCCGGGCCAGTCTTTTACCAAAAAGATAGCTCTGTGACCGCAGGGTCGTATCGGGCAAAAACAGGCGGGCCTCCTGATAAAGGTTATCCGATTCTGTCAATACAGCAGCCTTATTTAAGGAATCAGCAAAATTCTGAAAACGGATTTTTCTTTCCTGATAAGAAATTTCGGAAGAAGGAGGAGTAGAAATAACTGTTTTTTCTGCGTTAGAATCAATAGCTTCGCCCCCCCGCTGAAATAGCAGATTGTAACAGCCCGCTATCGTTAGCAGACTGACCAGTATGAGGGACGTTCTTATCATATCTTTTATTTTAAATATGTAATCTATAATCATACCAATTCCAAATGACTTGTCTTCCATACGATACTTATGTTTTTATAAACATTTTTTTAGCATAAAGATTGCATAACATTCAAAAACCTTTTATACTTGCAGAAGTAAATAAATAATTAAAAGTAAATGATTAATTCTTTCAATAAAATTTCTACTGTGATGCCAGCAAAAAATTGTTGCTGCTGTTGTCGTTGTTGTACCATGAAATTTTATTTCGAAAGCATCTGATATTTATTAGTAATCTAATATACTTTTAAAATGAGCCTTTTCGGAATAACCGAAAAGGCTCAATTTTTTTAATAAATAATTAAAGGTCTTTGCGGTAAAAATCACTGCAAAGACCTTTTTGGTTTTAAAAACCATCCATTTTTATCCTTAAATAACTTCAATCAAAATTATCCACATGAGTAAGAATCCGGACAAAAGTCAACTTGCCGAAGATTTAAAATCTGACGTTACAGAGTTAGAAAATAAAATTGCTGCGTTTAAAAAGGGAGAGATGCAGGAAGAGCGTTTTCGTCATTACCGTTTAACCCGCGGCGTATACGGACAACGTCAGTTGGGTGTTCACATGTTCAGAACAAAAATACCTTTTGGACTGCTGACGGCTGATCAACTGATTCGCCTGGCGGATGTTTCCGAAAAATATACCAACGGAAATTTACACCTTACCACCCGGCAAAATATTCAGATGCACTACGTCAAACTCGACGACGCTACTTCGATCTGGCAGGAACTGGGTGAGGCTGGTATCACCGCCCGAGAAGCTTGTGGAAATACGGTACGAAATATAACGGCTTCGGCCAACGCGGGTATTGATCCCGACGAACCCTTCGACGTTTCTCCCTACGTGTACGAAACCTTCCGCTACTTCTTACGAAATCCCATCTGCCAGGATATGGGCCGAAAAATTAAGATCGCTTTTTCTTCCAGCGACAAAGACAGTGCGTACACTTATTTCCACGATTTTGGTTTTGTTCCACGTGTTAAGATTGAAAATGGAAAAGAAATTCGTGGTTTTAAATTAGTAGTCGGGGGTGGTCTGGGAGCACAATCGATCATCGCGCAGACGGCTTACGAGTTTTTGGCCGAAGATCAGATTATTCCATTTATGGAGGCGGCGATCCGGGTCTTTGACCGGTACGGTGAGCGGGAAAAAAGATTTAAAGCAAGAATGAAATTTTTGGTTAAAGAACTGGGGCTGGATGGATTTTTAAAATTAGTCGAAGAAGAGAAAAAAGCAATTGCCAACACTTCGCTAAAGGTTAACCGGGAAATTATTACTGCTGCTCCTCCGGTACCAGCTGTTGATCGTCCGGAAATAAAAATTGAAGATCAGGCTGCCTATGATCTGTGGTTGACCACCAACGTGTTTGAACAAAAACAAAAAGAATTTTACGCGGTACAAATTCGTTTGCCACTCGGAGATATCATGGCTGAACGTGCGCGTTTGTTCGCCGAAGTTGTCCGTAAGTACGCAGCTGATGATATCCGGATCACCGTCAATCAGGGATTCGTTTTACGTTATGTCAGAGAAAATGACCTTCCTCATTTGTACCAGGCACTACGCGATTTGGATCTCGCCAAACCTGGTTTTAACAGTATGGCTAATATCACGGCTTGTCCCGGAACCGATACTTGTAATCTGGGAGTAACCAACAGTACGGGACTGGCGACGGTGCTGGAAGAGGTGATTACCGCCGAATATCCTCAGTTGATTGAGGAGTCCGAGCTCGATATAAAAATCAGTGGTTGTATGAATGCCTGTGGTCAGCACATGGCGGCCAATGTTGGTTTTCACGGAAGTTCTATTAAGAAAAAACCATTTGTTGTTCCGGCGATGCAAATTGTGATTGGTGGTGGAGTGGATCCGGATGGTACCCCCCGGATTGCGGATAAAATTATTAAAGTTCCTACCAAAAAAATACCTGACGCGTTGCGGATCATCTTAAATGACTACGACGAGGTTTCGGAAAACAATGAATATTTTAATCACTATTACCGGCGTCAGGGCAAGGCTTATTTCTATACACTGTTAAAACCACTGGCGGATATTGAGCAGTTGACCAAAGAGGAATTTTACGATTGGGGGGACGACGCTGATTATGTTCAGGCCATCGGAGTCGGAGAGTGTGCCGGTGTTGCCTACGATGTAGTGGGGACGATTGTAAAAGACGCCGAAGAGAAAGTGCAACTGGCAGACGAGGCACTGAAGGAAGGACTTTTTGCGGACAGTATTTATCATAGCTACACAGCTCTGGTAATCGGTGCAAAAGCATTGTTGTTGGCAAAAGATGTAAAGTGTAATACGCAGATCGGGATTCTACGGGATTTTGACGAACACTATATCGACGCCGACGAATTTCCGCTGGATCAATCATTTAAGGAGCTGGCGCTGAAAGTAAAAAAGTCTGCTCCGGGCGAAGATTTTGCGAAAGAATATGCTGGGATCGCTTCTGACTTTTTTCAGAAAGTATTATCGGTAAGAAGTGCACAACTGGAAAAAGATGGAACTGATAAAAATATTATTGACCGTTATTATAAAGCTTAAATCAGATGATTAATACTAACAAACAACCCAAAATTACGCTCGTTGGAGCGGGGCCCGGCGATCCGGATTTACTGACGATCAAAGGATTGAAAGCAATACAAAAAGCGGACGTAGTATTGTACGATGCGCTGGTTGGAAAAGAAATTCTGGATCATATTCCCGTGGGGGCGATCCGGATTTACGTTGGAAAAAGAGCCAACAACCATCGTTATTCTCAGGATGAAATTAACGAATTGCTGGTGCGCTATGCTTGCTTGCACGGACACGTAGTCCGACTGAAAGGAGGTGATCCGTTTGTGTTTGGACGAGGGCACGAAGAGTTAATGTTTGCGACGGATCATGATATTGAGGTGGCCATTGTGCCGGGTATTTCTTCCTGTATTGCCGTTCCCGAACTACAGCAGGTGCCGCTTACCCGCAGAGGGGTGAACGAAAGTTTCTGGGTACTAACGGGGACGACCAAAGACGGGGTCTTGTCCAAAGATGTTGCCGTAGCCGCTCAGTCTTCCGCAACGGTTGTGATTCTGATGGGTCTTAAAAAAATCAGAGAAATAGCAAAAATATTTCGTAAAAACGGGAGAAGTAACTTACCCGTGATGGTCGTGGAAAATGGCAGCACCGAAAAGGAAAGATCCGTTTTGGGAACCATCAATACGATTGAAAATGAGATTGTAAAAAATAAAATTTCTACCCCTGCCATAATCGTGATTGGAGCGGTAGTAGGGTTACACCCAAATTTAAACGAAAAATTAAAAACAGTTTTAGGAATGGCAAATAAATAAGTGCAGATTCTAGGCGAACTATTTTTGCCTCAATCAAAGAGGAAAAATGGGAGTTATGCTGTGTATAATGACCATTTTGATGATGCAGAGTGATGCAAAAAGAGGAAGCATAGAATCGTATTTTATTTATTTAACATTCCTTAGCAAAAACAACGAAAAATGAATAATAAAAAAAATCCTTTATACCCCGTATTTCTAAAATTGCATAACTTGCGGCTGCTCATCGTGGGCGCTGGTGAAGTTGGCTACGAAAAGCTGTTTTTTATTTTGAAAAGCAGTCCGGATGCGAATATTACCGTGGTGGCACCGTGGGTTTCTCCCGAGTTGGAGGAATTACTGTCGGAAGGTAACTACAAGGTGAATATTGTTAAAAAAGAATTTGACGTAGCGGATATTGAAGGACACGATCTGATTGTTGCGGCCACCAATATCCGGGAATTAAATCACGAAGTTCAGCGGGCCGCCAAAGCCGCCGGGAAGTTGATTAACGTAGCCGATACGCCCCATCTGTGCGATTTTTATCTGGGGAGTATTGTAACTCGCGGGCCGCTCAAGGTGGCCATTTCTACCAATGGACAATCACCCACTTTTGCCAAAAGATTCCGTCAGGTACTGGAAGCTACCTTGCCGGAAGATGTTGGTGATTTGCTTGATAATTTAAAAGAAATCAGAGATCAACTGACCGGAGATTTTAACGCAAAAGTAAAAGCACTGAATGATGTTACTGCCAGTTTGTTAACCGAAAAAAAAGAAAATTAATTTACCTATGTTGAAAGCAAAACAACACGAAAAGGAATGGAGTGTTGAGGAATTAAATATAATTTTTAAGCCCCTCAATTTTAAGGAACGAATAGCAAAAATTTACGATTATTTTCCGGAAACAGAAGTGTTGATGACTTCTTCTTTTGGTACTAAATCTGTTTTCTTGTTGCACTTATTACAACAAATTCATCCTTCGCAATTGATTTACTTTATCAATACGACGTATCATTTTCCGGAAACTATTGCCTACAAAGAGCAGTTGACTAAACAGTTTAATTTAAAGATAAAAGAAGTACTGCCAAGTGAAAAAGAAAATCTCATTACGCAACAAGATCAGTGGTGGATTCAGCACCCCCGGATGTGTTGTACGGTTAATAAAATAGCGCCGCTTGATCCGATTGTCGCCAAACATAAGGTGTGGATCAGCGGATTGATGGCCTACCAAACCGAATTCCGGTCCCGGCTGGATATCTTTGAACAGCGGGGGGATATTATAAAATTTCAGCCGTTGGTAGATATCGACGAAGGAGAATTTTTATACCATCTGGATTTTCATAAACTGCCTCGGCATCCACTGGAAAAAGAAGGTTATGGTTCTATCGGTTGTACACATTGTACCGAAAAAGGGCAGGGCCGCGACGGGCGCTGGGTGAGAGGTGGAAGTAAAGAATGCGGATTGCATCCTAACTTTTTTACAAGAAAATAAGTTGAGCAGACTTTTTTTCAGGAATGATTTTTCGCTAAAAAATTAGCAGGATCAACAACTTAAATTATATTTTTTTGTTTTGTATTTAATTAATTTTGTGAAGTTTTAAAGTAACTTCTTTTATAAAGATTTAAAAAATGATAAAGACAGATATCTTGATTATCGGAGCGGGCCCCTGTGGATTATTTACGGTTTTTGAAGCCGGACTGCTGAAGCTGAAATGCCATCTGATCGATTCTTTGCCACAACCCGGCGGGCAGTTGACGGAGATATATCCCAAAAAACCGATTTATGATATTCCTGGTTTTCCGGAAATTCTGGCGGGCGACCTGGTGGACAATTTGATGAAGCAGATTGAACCGTTTAAGCCTGGATTTACCATGGGGGAACGGGCCGAAAAGATTGAGCGACTCGAAGATGAAAGTTTCCTGTTGACTACGAGCAAGGGAACCGAAATCAACGCACCGGTAATCGCTATCGCTGGCGGACTGGGTTGTTTTGAACCCCGTAAACCACCCATCGATAATCTTGCACAATTCGAAGATAAAGGCGTAGAATACATTATTAAAGATCCGGAATTTTATCGCGACAAGCGAGTGGTGCTTGCGGGTGGAGGAGACTCCGCCCTGGACTGGACGATCTTCCTGTCGGACGTCGCCAGCGAAGTGATGCTGGTACACAGACGTAACTCTTTTCGGGGAGCACTGGACTCGGTGGAAAAGGTAATGGCGTTATCTGAATCGGGAAAAATAAAATTAATTACTGAAGCACAGGCCGTTGGTTTAACCGGTAACGGAAAACTAACCGACGTAGTTATCAAGCACAAAACAAAGGGCGAATTTTCTCAGCCAACCGATCACTTTGTGCCACTTTTTGGTTTGTCACCAAAACTTGGACCCATCGCCGAATGGGGACTTTCCGTGGTTAAAAATGCGATTGAAGTTGATACACTTGATTATAGCACCAACGTTCCAGGCATCTATGCCATTGGTGATATCAATACCTACGAAGGAAAACTCAAACTGATTCTTTGTGGTTTTCACGAGGCAACCATCATGGTACAATCTGCTTTTAAGCGCATCTATCCGGATAAAAAACTCAGCTTTAAATATACAACTGTAAACGGGGTGGAAGGATTCGCGGAGTAATGTTAGATTTTTTGATTGGTAGATGTGCGGATTTTTTGATTAGCAGATTTCTTTCAGAAATCCGCACATCCGTAGATAAAATATCAAAAAGGAATGCTGGAAAAAATCGTAAAATTTCACCCCAACTCCAGAGGGGGGATTTTACGATTTTTTACCTTGCTGTCACGAATGAAATACACATCAAAAAATCCACACATCCACACATCCACACATCCACACATCCACACATCCACGCATCTGCACATCAAAAAATCAAAAAATCAAAATCCACCAATCACTTCTTTATCTTTTTCCGCCATTTCCAGATACCATTCTATGCCCCGGGAACGAGTAGTGGTATCCTTTGGCAGATCTCTCAGTTGCAGGCGAATTGTGTAAGC
>CAKZUV010000029.1 GCA_937921555.1 uncultured Saprospiraceae bacterium | reverse complement strand
CATACTGGCGAGTTGCAGCAAATGGTTCAAATGGGTACAGGGGCTTTTGATACCGCCACTACTTTACGAGGTAGTACGCAATCAGGAGGTAATGCAGCTAACAGTGGCTCTATGATGCTAGGGGCTTTTGTTAAAAGGGCTAAGAGGGCTGTACAAAACATTGAGCGAGAATTAATCGTTCCTGTTATTAAAGGCGTAGCAAGACGCTATTTACAGTTCTCTCCTTCTCGTTACCCTTTTGATGATGCTAAATGGGTAGTAAAAGGTGGTATTGGTATAATTGCAAGAGAAATTGAGCAACTTAATTTAACTCAGCTAATTGCAATGCTTCCTGAAGGTGCTAATACTGCAAAACTAGCAGCCGCACAGGGGTTTATCGAACTTTCTTCTGTAATTAACAAACATCAAATATTCCAAGCTTTAGAACAGGATCAACAAGTTTTACAGCAGCAGCAACAACAACAGCAAGAACAGGATCAGAATAAAGAGAAAAACGAAGAGGATCAGGATCAACAACAGCAACAGGATCAGCAACAACCGCAGGACCAGGAGCCGGAAGATCAACAGCAGCAACAAGATCAACAGGGCGAAGAGCAAGATGAGAAAAAGGAGGAAGAAGCGCAACCGCAAGAGCGGGATATGAACAAGGAAGAGGCTGAAAAGTTACTACAGGTAATGGATGAGGAAGAACGAAAAGTTCAGGAAAAAATGCGGAAAATGAAAGGGAAGAAAACGACGACGGGGAAGGATTGGTAGTGTTTGATTTTTTGATTTGTTGATTTGTTGATTTTTTGATGTGCAGATGTGCAGATGTGTGGATTGCCTGATGTGAATTTCATTCGTGACAGTAAGGTAAAAAATCGTAAAATCTCCCCTCTGGGGTTGGGGGTAAAATTTTACGATTTTTTCCCGGTATTCCATTTTGACATTTTATATTTAGATGTGCGGATTTGTTGATGCTTGAATGTGTAAATTGTAGAGTAGTCAAGGTGAAAAATCGTAAAATCTCCCCTCCGGGGTCGGGGTAAAACTTTAGAATTTTTTGCTGTTCTCCCGTTTGTGAATTTCTTGACTTTATGTCTTGCTGTTTGGAAAACCCTAATTCACAATTGTATATTTTTAAAATTCTTACAAAAATGAAAAAGATATTTTTACTAATTACTTTTGTTGGTTTAGCCGTAACAGGACGAAGTCAGGATGCTTCCTTTGTGGTCAGTGCGGCGTTTGATACCTTATTATTGGGTAATCAATTAGAAGTTTCTTTTAAGCTGGAAAACGGAAACAGTCAAAATTTCACACCACCGGTATTTGAAGATTTTACGGTGGTGGGCGGACCGAATATGTCTTCCAGTATGATGATGACCAACGGGGTGGTGAATCAGTCTATCACTTATTCTTATTTTCTGGAAGCCAAAGAAGCAGGTGTGTTTTTTATTCCACCAGCAAAAATCGAAACGGCAGACGGAGATCTTTTTACCGACCCGTTAGAAATAATCGTCTTACCCAATCCGGATGGAATTATTCAAAAAGTTCCCCGGAATACCCGTTCCTTTGGTTGGGATAATGATTTTTTCAGAATGCCGGAACTAAGAATGCCGGCTACACCTGACGAAAAAGAAGTTCCGAAAAAGAAAAAGCGTAAGACCTATAAATTATGAGTATCAAAAACGCTGGAAATATAATTTTATTGTTTTGTGTTCTGTTATCAACCGGATTGCTAGCCCAGCAGCCCGTGTCGTTTACGGCCAGCTCGGACGCCCGGCAAGTGGTGGTAGGAGGATATTTTGAAGTTAGTTTTACATTGGAAAATGGTCAGGGAAAAAATTTTCAGCCACCTGCTTTTAAAGATTTTAAACTGTTGAGTGGTCCTAATCAATCAATCAGTACCACTTCGTTTAACGGAAAATGGTCCCGTAAACTTACTTATTCCTATAATTTACAACCCAAAAAGACCGGGAAATTCACGGTCGGGGCTGCGAGTATCGAAGTTAACGGAAAAAAATATACAACCAAACCAATTCGGGTGGAAGTAGTGAAAGGAAAAAATAATACCGCTGCCTCTCAGGAAGAACTGGAAGAACAAATAGAAACGCAAATTTATATAAAAGCGATTCCCTCGTCGATCGAAGCCAGAGTAGGAGAGCAGATTGTTTTGGATTATAAAATTTATACCACCCAACAAGTTGAATCTTATAATCCGGTTACGGAGTTGGATTACGCCGGATTTTTTGCAGAAGAATTAAATTCTTATAATAGTCAGGTGATAAAAGAGGTGATTGATGGCGTACAGTACAGTACCAAAGTTATTAAAAAAGTAGCCTTGTTTCCGCAGCAGGCAGGTATTCTGGAAATCCCGCCGATGAGGATGCAGATAGCCGTTGCTTCTCCCAACCAGACGAGGCGCCGCCGTAGTATTTTCTCTTATCCGGATGTGATCCGGATTCAGGTAGCTACCGAAACACTCAACATCAATGTTCGGGATTTACCGGACAATCCACCCGTTAGTTTTTCCGGAGCCGTTGGTCGTTATTCGATGGAAGCACGGACCAATAGCCGTCAAATTAATACCAACGATGCGTTTTCTCTCCAGCTTTCAGTGAGCGGAGATGGTGACCTGAAACTGGTGCAGGCACCGGATTTGATGCTGGGTGACAGCTTTAAGATTTTTGATACAAAGGTAGTGGCGGAAAATGCGCTCGTTCCACGACAGGGTCGCTTCGTCGGTAAAAAAGTATTTGATTATTTGATCACCCCAATGTATCCGGGGCAGTTTAAATTGAAACCCAAATTCACGTATTACGACGTAGACAGCCTGCGTTATGTAACGCTGGCGAGTGAACCGCTGGCAATTTCTATCGCGCAGGGTGATCAATCCAAAGCGACCATTCCCGCAGAAAATGAGGCGCCGGCTACCCTGCGTGGAATTGCAAAAACGGCTAACTGGCAGGAAAAATCCACACCACTTTTTGGGTCGCCACTTTTTTATATGCTATTGGGATTACCCTTTTTATTGTTGGGCGGCGCGTACTTTTATAAGCGACACCAGTTTAAATTATCCAACGTAGATACCGAAGCCCTGCGGCGGCAACAAGCCAATAAGGTTGCCCTGAAAAGACTGGAAACTGCCAACAGTTTTTTAAAAGAAAATCAAAGCCGTCAATTTTATGATGAAGTTTCCAGAGCCATGCTGGACTACGTTTCCGATAAATTAAACATTCCTTTTTCTAAAATGAGTAAAGACAATGTTCGTGACAAACTCCTGGAACTGAACGTTTCTGAGACACCGATACAACAGTTTATTCACGTCATCAAAACCAGCGAAATGGCCTTGTTTGCCGGAAAGGACAATTCCAGTGCGATGCAGGAAGTGTACGAACAGGCGGTGGAAGTGGTGAGTGGGGTAGAGGCGGAATTGCTATAAAGTTTTAATGAATAATGTTCTCTGCTATCGTGTTTAGTAATGGTAAAACAATAACTTCCCGATTTATGGCTGGCCCTTTTGATCCAATATTTCGTTAAAAAGCCTCGCCGATGCTACGGCATCGTCTACGTTTTTTGCCTCATCTTGAACGAAAATTCCCTTGCCAAAATGCGG
>CAKZUV010000028.1 GCA_937921555.1 uncultured Saprospiraceae bacterium | reverse complement strand
GTCATCTTGGCTAGGAAGAATTTAAGCTAGACGAGTTAAAAAACGTAGACATAGCCTAGCTATGGCGAGGCTTTTTTACGAAGTATAGCTTAAATTCTTTTAGCCACAGATGTGGAAGTTATTATTTGATCGTTACTTACTTCGAATCGTAGATTCTTTTCAGTTAAGTTTGGTAAACTTTAAACCCTAATTTTAAAAAACTTATTCGCCCAGAATAGCAACCGCTCTATCCAGCGCTTCTTTTTGAAATCCAAATCGCTCATCCGTCAGCACCAGATGATCCTTTTGACTATCCAGAAAATCGTCTACGTCATCCAGAATAACAAATTGCTTACAAGGATTTTTCATTAACCAGTCGGTTACTTGTTTTCCTCGGCTGCCGGCATCTTCATCCGTTGCAGTCATTCCGATAATTGTCCCCGGCATTTTTCTCTCCTGCCACATTTCCCACATACAGTCCCATCCATCGTAGCGCCAGGAGGAAGTAATAACGACAAAAGCCTGGGTAACCCGAAGTAACGACGACAGGTTTTTAACACAATCATGATCGAACAATAAGCCATATTTATCCCGATCCGTATATCCATTCATCAGCATCGTATTTCCTGTCCAGGGATTCTGATACTGATCAATTTGCAGTACGCCATCGAAATCGAGAAAGATTATTTTCTTCATCACGAATAGTAATTAGATAAAGAGGTATTGGTGCAGCGTGAGTATTTTTTATGTGATCAGATTTCCTTACACGTTTAAAAAAAAATCCCGTTTCGGCAGAAGCCAAAACAAGATTTTTATGGTAGCGAGAGGGAGACTTGAACTCCCGACCTCTAGATTATGAATCTAGCGCTCTAACCGGCTGAGCTACCTCGCCATGATTTTAGTTTAGGTTGGTAGCCGGGGCTACCTCGCCATTACTTTAGTTTGGATTAGTAGCCGGGGCTACCTCGCCAAAAACGTCCGCAAATATACCCTAAATTAAAAACAGGAACAAAAATATTTGCCTTAAAATTCCCTTTTCTTAAACAACTTTTTTACGCCAGGTCTTTAATGGCCCGGACAAACCCGTTGATTCCCTGATCTTTTACGCGGCTAAGCAGGGTTCTGGCGTCGTCTTTATCTTCAAAAGCACCCACCACGATTTTATAGACGGTTTTTCCATTTAGTTCATTAATACTCACTATAATGGGAGCATCGAAGAGAGATTCCAGTTTTTCGGCCTGAATCAGTACGTTCCCATATTCGGCGAAAGCCCCGATTTGCACGCCATATCCAGTCGGTTCCTGCCGTCGCACCTGAAAACGGAAAATACCCCGTCCGGCAGCGATGGTACTATCATCCACCACGGGCGGTTCGTTGCCAGCATCTTTACGACGCAACGCTTCGGCGACGGCCTTATCTGCGTTGACGCGACCGTGTCCGAATTTAAGAGAATGGCCGTTTATATATTCACTGGGACCGCCCACCTGATCCGCCGTCTGAATCAGAATTTCTTTGACTTCGGCAGCCGTCAGTTCCGGATTAGCCGACAGGATGAGGGCACAAACGCCTGCGACCAGCGGACAAGCGGAGGAAGTCCCCCCAAAATGTTTGTAATTGCTACCCCTGGAACGCCCATCCCGCCACCAGCGATATTCGCCTGTCTCCCAGGAAATACCTTCGTCCCAGGAGGCACGAGCCGCCGTGATCGGCCAGTCGCCGTTGGAAGGTGCGGAAATGGTGACTTCTCTGCCCCGGTTGGAATAATCAGCGTGCTGATCTTTGCTCGTAGTCGCAGCCACGGCAATCACATCCGGATGCGCCGCGTAGTAGCTCACGTAGTCCAGATCGTCGTTGCCCACCGCAAAGAGAATGACGCAACCTTTCCCGTTTCGTCCCTCCCTGGCCGCCTTGGAAATGGCCGCAATTTTCATGGGATTCAAATCAAAAGCCGAATCGGTGGTCCCCCAACTACAACTGATGATATCCGCCCCGTTGTCGATACAATAATCAAATATTTTTTCGGTCGCCCGGAGGCTGAAGGACGTACCACTGACAGGCATAAACTTAGCAGCCGGAGCGGCACCAACAATCCCTACCCCATTACTGGCGGCCAGTGCTACACTCGCGCAGGGCGTTCCGTGGGTAAAACGGGAATCGCCCATTTTTATCTGCGAAGAATCACTCCAGAGATCGTACGGTTTGTGTACTTTTTCGACCAGATCGGGATGGTTGATATCAAAACCATTATCCACTACTGCGATGACGATTTCGTCCGATCCGGTGTTGCCGAGACGGGCCCAGGCATCTACGATTTTAGCGTCTGCTCCTTTTTGTGTTGTCCATTGTACATCGGTAATAAATCCGGGATTGCGCAGTTGCCACTGGTGGGCGTAAAGCGTATCAAATGGTTCACGAAATTCGTATTCTTCCACTAGTGCATCCAGATCCGGTTCGGCCATTTTGATCATAGAAATTTTCTGTAAGGCAGCCGCGACTTTGAGCGGATTAGGCGATTTGTCCGTTACTTTCAGAATAATCCGGTCGGAGGAGCGGCGTTCGACCATTTCGAGATTGTATTCGTCCAGAATGATCATCTGTTCTTCTTCACTGACTTCCTCCTGAAAAACCACGTAAATTTCTCCCGTAGGGACCAAGGGGCGCTGACTCATTCCGGGCACGTAGTAAACGTGCGTACCCACTTCTACCTCTTTTTCTTTTCGCACCTCATCGAGGGTTTCGTCGATCGTCTTTCCGTTTTTATTAAGTGTCACGATGTTAAATCCTCCCAGATTGGAGAGCACTTCCTTTTTTACTGCGTCTGTTTCTGTGACAGGCTTTTCGCACTTTAAACCTACGTAACGGCTGCTTTTTTTGAGGGTAATTTCTCCTTTACCGCTCTTAATGGTGATCTTGCTCATAATATTTTGGGAGGTCTGAGACAGTTTTTGTTAATACTGTCGGTTTAAGAGGCTGTTCAAATATCCATAATTAATGGAGAATATAGAGGATAAATGTACAAAAAATGGAAAGAAGATAAAACGAATGAGGCTCAAAAAAGGGAGAGGAGCTGTAGAAGCTCCTCCCTAACCCAAAAAACCAAATGAAAACATTCTTTATATCGAGGTGATAATAACTTGTTGAGTTCAGAATGGATATTAAATATACGCTGAGCGATAACGACAAATTTAATGTCTTTTTTTTAAAAAAATGCAGAAATGTTAAAATACGTTGAAATCCGGTTACTTTTGAATTTCGCTGTGACTTCATTATTTACCAAAAACCAGGTCCAGTGCTTATCATTTTGTAAAAAACAAAACAAACAAATACGAAATATAATTAATACGTATCACTCCCTAACCAATTCCTACCGCTAAATAAAAACACATATTAAAATTGATAATTTATCTTTAAATTTACTTCACAGACTATTAAGGGATGGCTCAGTCCATCGCTGGACTATTTTAGACTATGACTGCCTATGAATGTAAATATGAACACTTTACGTTTCAAGCCACTATTGGTATGGAACGAGCGAACAACTGCTATTTATCAAAAAATTGAACATGGAATCGAGCTTTTACAATGTAAATGCAATAATTCCCTCCCCGACCTGACCAGTCCTAATCTGTCGAATTCGCAGAATTTCCTGGTGGATGAGCTGGAAAAGATGTTGCGGCAGATAAATAATATTAATGCTGAAATCAAACAACTCCAAATCTTAAAAGTGTGGCTTTGCGCAGAAAATACGACCACAATTGGAAACCTTCTGCAAAACAATGCGTATTTAAATTATGACGAAGAACAATTAGAAAAATTAATTCGGATAACCGACTGATAATCTGTTAGTTCTTTCATTTCCCCCACCACAGGTAACCAATTTCAAAACGAAAACACCAAGATATTTAACCAAACTTTTTGACCTTGCGGTCAATACTATTTCTTTGAAAACATGAGTAATACCAAATTTATTGCTACGGTATCCTCCATTATTTCTTCCCGGTTGCAGTATATAAAATTCATGCAACAAAAATTATTTGAAACAGATCAGTTGTCAGAAAATACAGCATCGCAGTTTCAGATAACCGACGATGCTTCGGCGGCTTACGCGCATGATCTCATCGTAGAATTTCAAAATTTCAGCAGAGCCAACCGATTACTGACGCTCATGTGGAATCATCTCAGGATCAGCAATGCTAAAATAATCTTTGAATTACTTTCCAATAATAAATACCTCAGTTATTCCGTAGAAGATTTATCGGCGATTTTGAAGACCACCTCTATTCAATCTCAATCTACGCTTATCAACTCCCAACAGGAGGTGAAGGAAGTCAGATCTTAGGTACGTTGGTATTAAAATGAGGAGGAGGAGGATGATGATGAGGCTGAGAAAACCCTCCGGTGATTGGCATTAAAAAAATAGATACTTCCCAAAATCATCAGGCGGAAACAGGGATTTTAGCTTTGTTGAGCCATACAATCTTCTTCGCCTGTTGATCCCTGATGACTTCCCACTTCGAAAAAACATCGTGATAACGAATAGACAAAACATTGGTTATTTCAAACAAACTATTCAGTTGAGACCATAGGTCGTTATCTGCTTCATTTCCTTCTAATAAGGATTCGTATAATTCGCAGTTGGTCCGATGCTGCATTACACTATAAACAAGTGTCAGCACCTCGTTTTGTAATTTCAAAACGGGACTTCCTATTGTCGGGAGTCCTGATTTTCTTGTAAATTCAAAATAATCACGCAGGATTTCGTAAAGCTCATCACTCTGCCTCGATAAATCATCAAGCTTACAAGTCTTTTCTCTGTATTCTTGTAAAAAATTAATTTCAGGTATCATAAAATGGTTGTAAAATGGTTGTATATTATACGTTTACGTATAACATTACAAAAGTTTCATATATGTTTGATTTTTAAAAACAATCAGGCTGGTTGATTGATAAGAATTTGGTCAGCATTGAATTAAAATACACGTTATTTCTATTGGGTAATAAAATTATTTTACTAACTTTATTATTATTTTTTTTATCAAAAAACCCCAATTATGAAAACAATTTTGACCATCGCAATGATTGCTTGTTATGCTATCCAACTACAAGCACAATGTCCCAACACCCCCAGAACCGGTATTCACATTATTCAATATGGAGATGATTTATTCAAAATCGCCAGCCTTTATAACGTGGAATTACAAGACATCATGAGGTGGAATGATCTGGGATACAATCAGCCACTGATGCTCTGCCAGGAGTTGATTGTACGCAACAATGCTCCTTCCTCCGGGAGCAATAATCAATCCACAGAAATTTTTACCTCCCGCGGCCTCTACACCAAACAGCCAGGCAATAAACACCGGGTAACCAGTGGACAAACAATGGCTGGCCTCGCCGAATTATACGGTTACAGTGAATCGCGCTTTCGCGAATTTAACGCCATGAGTAATAATTACCAGCCACAATCCGGCGACATTCTACTCTCCAGCGATTGTAGTTGTGATCGTATCTCCTATACGGATGGACCGACTGATTACGCCGGCCTCATCAATAACACAAACAATAAAGATTCCTACACCACTTTAAATACCAACTCTAATACTAACACTAATCCCAATCCGCCAACCAACAACGTTAGTAATAACGACGGAGCAACCAGTATGAATAGTCAGGAAATGGAGATGGTTAATGAAATTAATTTATTACGCGGTAATCCTTCCGGCTACATTCAATACGTAGATGCTTACGTCAACGAACAACGCAGAACGGGCGGCTTCCCCGTTGATCAAGCGGTCGTCAATGAACTTAAATCAGAACTTCGCCAACTCGGTTCGCTCTCCATTTTGTCTCCCTCTCAGTGCATATACCAGGCAGCAAAAAATCATGGTATTGACCAAAAACCAACGGGTGATGTCAATCACCAGGGACGGGATGGCTCGTGGCCGTGGGATCGTGTCCGGAAGGCATGCCCCAACATGCAGGATGGAAATGAAAATCTCGTAGCCGGAACGCCCAGTGTACGTACAGCAGTTATTTTATTATTGATTGACGAAGGCATTCCTTCGCGGGGTCACCGCAAAACTTTACTCAAACCAGAATGGCGTTACGTAGGCTGTTACAATGTCGGTACCGTAGGTTCTTTTCCACACTACTGGGTACAAAAATTTGGTCACTAGAATCAATTTATTTTTTTTGGCTTTCGCTAAAAATGCCACCAATCGAAAACGGTTGGTGGCATTTTTAATTTACAGGATCGCAGCAAAACAGCGCCCCGTTTTTATCAGATTTAAAGCTAATTTCCCCTCCTTTTAATCCCAGGAATCATTTCCTACTGGCCTGATTCTTGAATAATTTGCAGTATTCTACCTCCCGCAGATAACTTTATTCCAACAAACTAAATTATACTACCACTATGAGAACACTTATGGTTTTAAGGTGGCTGCTACTACCCGTGGTGGCCATGATGCTTCCATCTTGTCATCAACTCGATTCCGTGAGTTCGATTGACGATATCGAAGTTCAGGCAGATTATGCCCTTCCACTGATCAATTCAACGACCACTATCCGGGATTTACTCGAAGCTTCTGAAACGGAAGCAACCCTGATCAATACCACCGATGATGGTACGCTGGCTTTTAATTATGAGTCGGACGGCCCGGAGGTAATGGCCGGACAATTATTTGCGGATATCCCCGATTTTCCATTCGCGGTACCCGATGAACGTGCAACGGTCGCAGTAGAAATATTTCCGGGTGTCAAACTGCAAACGTTGAAACTGAAAGGAGGAACCATGAATTTCCAGATATTCAGCTCAGTCCCCGAAGACCTTGATATTCAGATTGTTTTTTCTGATTTAATCAGAAACGGACAACCTTTTACGATTAACGAACGATTAATTAATCAGGGACAGGCACCACAGGAATTTGAAATTGCCCCCATTGACGTGACCGGCTATAGTCTGAATTTGACCAACGAAGAAATGACCGTCGAATACACCGCTACAAGGGTGGACGATGGTAGTCCGGTAACCCTGGACGCCGTCGGTGGCTGGGGACGAAACTGGGAGTATGATCTGGTGGCCGGAACTTTTGCCTCCGAAACGTTCGGAATGGAACAGGATACCCTAACCATAGATTTGTTTGATCTCGGTTTTGACGGAGAATTATCCCTGGCCGATCCACAGCTAAATCTGGTATTTGAAAATAGTTTCGGGCTCGCCATTCGTGCCCGGATCAACCAACTGACCATGATCAACGCCGAAGGAACTTCCGTTTCCCTGAGCGGTCGTTTTGCGCAGGAAGGTTTTCTGCTCGACGCACCGGCACTCAACGAACAAGGCTCCGTCAAATCCAGCACACTAACGTTGAATAAAGATAATTCAAACATCGTGGAAATGCTGGCCATTCAACCACAAAAAATAATTTATCAGCTCAGTGGCGAAATTAATCCGGATAATAACAGTGAAATTTCATTTATTCAACCACAGAGCAAAATAACCACTACGATCCAGGCAGTGGTCCCCGCTTATGGAACTTTTAAAATGCAAACAGAGCAGGAAACTGCCGTAGATTTCGGCCAGCCCGATCAATTAAAGTCTGCCAGTTTTAAACTGATTACCACCAATGAAATGCCATTTGGTGCCCAACTACAATTTTACTTTCTGGATGATAATAATATGATTTTAGACTCTTTATTTGATAATCAGAAAATGCTTCTCACAGCCGCCGCTGTCGATGCGGATGGATTCACGGTTTCGCCAACTCCTCTGACTACTGACATTCAAGTACCCGCCACCCGGCTGGCAGCCATGAATCAGAGCAAAATGATGTTAATGAAAATCAATCTGGCGACGACCAACGACGGACAAACTCCAGCCAGGATCACTCCCGACCAAGCACTGGGTGTCAAGCTGGGTGCTATTTTATCAATCGAAGAATAAAAATCAACATGAAAAATTTAACAATCAATCATAAAAAATATTGCTTCCTGTTCGGTCTCATTTTGCTGGGCATCATTCCACTGCGAGCGCAGGATACGGGGTTGAGTATGATGACCAATCTCTGGCAAACCAACATACTGAATCCTTCTAAAATGACCGACCGGAAATTCATTTTCAGTTTTCCGGGGATCAGTGCCAGTCTGGGTACTTCAGCCCTGACTTACAATGGCATTACCTCAACCAACGCTGAGGGAGAAACCGTCATAATTGCCAATGATTTTATTGACCAGCTAAACAATAAAAATACAGTTTGGGCGAATACTAATTTTGAAACGTTTCACGTAGCCTTCGGAAGTGGATGCTGGCAGGTTTCTGTAGGTCATTCTTTCAAAACAAATACCAGTATGACCTTTCCGAAAGAACTCGCACAACTGGCCTTGCAGGGCAACGCACAGTTTCTCGGACAGACGGTCAACATTGCGCCCGAATTCAATTTTAGCACCTACAGTGAATGGTCCGTTGGAACGGCCATTGACTACGATCGTTTTAGTTTTGGCGCCCGTCTGAAATTGCTCGGCGGACTTTCCAATTTTTCTTCCGGAAACGCAATAGCAAATATTTACACCAATGACGCGAGTATTTATGAACTGACTTTGACTTCTGATTATTCTATCAATTCTGCCGGACTTATTGACGTAACCGGCCTGGAAGGAAATAATGGAGCGGTTGAGGTGACCACTACTGATATGGATCTGCTGGATGCTCTTTTTGGTCAGAATAAAGGACTGGCGATTGATCTTGGTGCGACGTTCCGGGTAAATGAAAAGCTGGAATTTAGTGGTAGTATTCTGGATCTCGGAACCATAAACTGGACCGAAAATACAAAAGTTTATAACAGTGAAGGAACCTACGAATACAAGGGGCTGGACCTGCTCAATTTAGTAGAATCCGAGGATGCGGACTTTAGCCAGATTGCGGATACGCTCGGTGAAATTTTTCAGTTCAGCAAAGTGGATAAAAGTTACCGCACCGCGCTTTCCTGGCGTACGTACTGGACGGTCAGCTATCAGATTTCCAAAAACTTCCGCGTCGGAGGTTTATTTCATACCCGTCGCCTGAAAGGTGATTTTGATCCAACGGTAGCCGTTAATGCCGCCCTGGATTTAGGTCGCTGGTGGACCCTGGGCACCAACCTGAGTCACGGAAAATCTACTGGCCTTGCTTTTGGTGCGAATACGGCTGTACGACTCGGACCGGTACAACTTTTCTTCGCAACTGATAACCTGCCGGCTTTATTTAACGTGGTAGACAATAGTTATGCGCACGCAAGATTGGGGATGAATTTAGGATTTGGAAAGCGGAGTGAATAGTTTTTTTCGCTTTTTATTAAGCATTAGACTTTATTCCAAAATAATTTGTATGCTCCCAAATGATCTCAGAGAGCCTGCCGACCGTAGGGTGGATCACATTATGTTAGCCGAGATTCGAGGCCCGCATTCGGTCGATCCCAGCGGGATCGCATTATTTTTTGAAGAGCGAATTAATAGTCCACAGCCAATAAAAAATATTTCTAACAAAAAAAATACGGTGAAATTTAAAAACTTCACCGTATTTTTTATTCCGAAAATCTTTTCAAATCCCGCTTTTCTTTTTTGGTCAGACTATTCATTCCCTGCTTTCTGATTTTTTCTAAAATCCGGTTGAGTTCTTCTTCCGGGTCCACGACTTTTTCCATTTGGCTTTCCTGAATCTTTCCTTTGAGGTCTTTATATTTCCTATCAAAAAAATTATTTACCAGCATAAATTCGGGATACCGGTATAACAGAAAAAAGAAAATAATGCAGGGGAGCAAAAAGGCAGCCAGCACCCAGGGATGCAGTTCCAGAACCTGGGGATACAACGCAATGGTCATCACCATTCCAACGATGGCGCCCCCGAGGTGGGCATCGTGTCCGATATTTCCCCAACTGTTTTTTATACCAAAAATAGAAACGAGAATAAATACGATACCAAATGCCCAGGCCGGAAATTCAATGGGAATCATAATCAGGGAAAGCGTACTGTCCGGTTCCAGGACAATGCTCGCAAAGACTACCCCGCTGATGGCACCCGAAGCTCCAAGGGCCCGGTAATCTCCGTGATTGCGATGAAAATATAACGAGAGTAAACTTCCACCTATCAAACTGACAAAGTACAAAATAAGATATTTTACTTTACCAAAAATCATTTCAATGGAAGTACTGAAAGACAATAAAGCCACCAGGTTAAAAATCAAATGAAACCAGCCGAGGTGTAAAAAACCACAACTCAGAATTCGGTAATACTGCTTTTCTTTCAGGATTTTATCAATATCGAAAATATAATGTTTTTCGTATTCGGGATCCCGAAAACCTTTGTAAGAACTTAAAAAGATAAAAATCGCAAGGAGTGTTCCTAACGCACTGGTATTTTCCATCTGTAAGGATTTATTTCAAATATAACCCTTTTTCGTTATTGGTGATCTTACGGAAAAAATTCTTTATGAAAGATCATTTTATAAATTTTAGAGCTTGTCTAAATTTGCCAATTGTAGCTAATTAATGGAAATTTAGACAAGCTCTTATTAAAAAACAGGAATTATCGGTTGACACTCACCTTAAAAGTTCGTTGCTCGTTATCTACCCGAACGGTCAGAAAATACAGTCCGGTCCGGATACGCTGATCCGTCAGTGGCAGTTGAAATTGGTAAGCCCCCGCAGCTTTTCGACCACCCGCTTCGGGAAAAGTCAGTAATTGCTGCCCGATGGCATTTTCCAGACTGACCGTTACATTCTGTGTTCTTTCCAGATCAAATTCCAGGTTTAAATATTCGCTGGCCGGATTTGGGAAAACCCGCATCGACAATTCGTCCGCTAGATCACGACTGCTGACTGTTCCAATCAGACGGAATACCGCCGTCAGCGTATCTGCGGCTACCAAACTAATATTTGCTTTGCGGTCATTTACACCTGGTAAAATCACATTGTTTGAACTACTGACCCAATGACTGAATTCGTACTCATCTTCAAAATCATCAAATACCTTCGCTTTGATCTCATTATTGGTTCCACCAAAATAATCACCCACCCACGGAAATACTTCGATGTCCAGCGTATTCAGATCAATCTCTCCAATCCCATCGGGTTGTGTCAACAGTGTGAGCTGATAAGGTCCCGATAATTCGTCGTAACATTCCAGCGCTCCGTCGTCCAGTAACGTACAGCGTTGATTAATAAAATCTTTCAGATCTTCCACGTTGGATTCCCATTCGACCATCGACCCTCCCCAGCGGTCAATCTGCCGGGGCATTTCCGGACGAATCACGGCCAGCATCGTATCCAGGGTACTGATCATATTTTCACAACTAAAAACAGTATTCATCAGATCCGCGTAACGGGCGTAATAAAGTTCTTTAAACTCCGGACTTTCATCCAGTAATTTCAGAAATATTTTTTCGTGTTTCCCAACATCGGTATTTCCTCCCGGTTCTACCGAACCATTGGCGGCAATAGAATTATAAATATCCTGGCAGACTCCATCCCAGTCTACAAGACAGCAGAATTCATCCTGCGCAATGGTCGCCAGAAAAATAGAATCCGTGGCTGGATAAGGAGAAGTCCCGTTTAGGATAGTTGTACACGCATCCGGATTTTCAATTTCGCCATTCCCGCCACCAAAAAAGTCATCAATAAACACCGCTATTTCTTCCAGATCACAAGGATCCGCATCGGGTGAAATATTAGGAACACCACTGTAGTTAATATAATAATCAAAAGTAGCATCAAGGTCCCAAAGTATATATCCCCATTTTTTGTGTTTTCCTTCGGGATCACGACCCCGCCACCAGGCCGTATTATAATTGAGCCAGTCGGAAGCCACAACGTTGAGGTTGACCAGCATATAATCTATCATGCTCAGCATATTGATGCTATCCTCGGCAATCTGATAATTCGCGGCGTCACTCATATCATTTTCTAAAATAAAATCCCGCAAATTTGCCCAGTCGGTAACTGCCTGTTGACCTCCGTATTCGACTTCGGTAATTTCCCAGGTTGACAAATATTGTATATCATATTTTCCCTGATCGTAATATTCGTCCGTATAATCGTGGTCCACCGGACGTTCCCGCATTCCGTAAACGCCCCAGTATTGTCCGTTTAAAAATAAAACAACCCGTTCTACGGCCCGCAGATCAAGTTCCATTTCACCATTCTGAGCCAGGGTGTGCACGTACTCATCCCGGATGTGCGTACTTCCTTCGTGTTCAGCATCATTAATCGCCGGATAATTATCATCACCAGAGTTTCTAAACATAAATTTTTGATATTCGTCGCGGTCCGAATAACTAAACAACGGAGCATTTACCGCTTTGGAATACCCCATTTCATCTCTTGAAATCCAGTCCAGACTCCGGTGATTCAGCACCCACGAATCCTGTCCGTGCCGGTTAAGGCTACCAAAAGAGGTAGCTTCCCGTTCTTTGTTTTTATTAAAATATTCCAGCGAACCAATGGGAATAACGGGTCCATTCCCGTTGGCCAGATCAATGACCGAATCCGCCGCAACGGAAAATACGACTAACGAAAAATCTTCGTCGATAAAATAAGTATTGAATTCCATCTTTCCCGGTAATATATCCGCATCATTTGAAAAAGCCCTGGCTTTGACCACTTGCGTATTCATAATGGGTATCGGACTGGCATAGACAGGAGAGTTGGTTGTCGGATTGGTCCCGTCTACGGTATAATGCAAAATAGAATTGGGTTCATTATTGGTGATTTCTACAATCTGTGCCCCCTCGTAAAATCCGGCAGCCAGCGACATCGCAGGCGTCGCCGTATATCCCGAAAATTGATTGGTCTCGTTGTTGGAAGTTCCAAAACTCGGATTGGTTGAAACACCCCAGATATCTCCTCCGTCGGTTAACCGGCAACGAGCGTGCTCGACCAGGGTAAGTTCCAGTGGAAAGGATTCGAGAACGGTTCCTTCGGTGTCAGAAAGCAGTACAAACTCGTTGTCTTTGGTTTGGGCTAATTTAAAATTGGTGTGATACTCACCGTTAAAAATTCCGTCCCGGCCGGAGCAGAGAAAGGTCAGAAATCCATTGGCGGGAATGATCGTACCAGCCGGAATTTCCCATTTTTCGGGTTTAGAGGTTTTATCCGACAGATGCCACCCACTGATGTTCACATCGGTATCACCGGAGTTATATAATTCTATCCAATCTTCGGTTTTTCCAAAACTGTCGGGGAAAGAATTGAGATTAGAGGCAGAATATTCGTTGATGTGCACCTGCGAAAAGGCGGTAAAAACGAGGAAACACAGCAGACAACAGGTAGTGTATATTTTTTTCATTATAAAGCTGATTTATTTAATATTCTCAAAGGTAGCTTGAAAATGTTCAGCAATAGTAATGGACTGGAGAATCATTCTGTCTACAAATTGTCAATCGGTCATTATCTGATTAAAACAGCGCATTAATTTTCAGAAAATACATAAAAAAAGCCTTGCACGCAGGTCAAGGCTTTCTCAATTCTTTTTATAAAAACATTTATTCTTCTTCGGTCCGGCGCTGTGCTTTGCGATCCACCCCTCCGTCAAGTTCATCCTGCCATATTTTGAGTTCATCCCATTTACCGTCGGCAGCCATTCGGGCTTGTTTAGGCCAGGTAGCCGGGTTTTTACCTTTGTAACGATTGCCGGCAGCCAGTAAAATACTACTCAGTTGAGTCGGTGCTGTTTTGGATAACTGCTCCCAGGTTTTGATCCCTACGTTCTGGAGAATTTCTTCGATCTTTGGTCCAATTCCTTCAATGATTTTTAAATCATCGGGACGGGCCTCCTCCTTTGCGGGAGCAGACACTGCATTGACAGACTCCGTTATTCCGGAAGTATTAATTTCTTCGACTTCATCAATTTTCACGTCCACTTCTTCGGCGGTATCTTCCACCTTTTGCTGAACCTGCTCCTTGATGTCCTTTACTTGCTCTTTTACTTCGGCGGCTTTTTCCTGGGTTTCTTCTTTTACCTCCTCGATGGTTTCCTGAATTTTTTCTTTTACCTCCTGTACCTTTTCATTGACCCTTCCACCTACGACTTCGGCAATTGCCTTCACCGTATCTATGGCATCTTCGAAAGTATCGCGAATCTGGTCACTCACTTCATTGGCTGTTTCGCTGACCGCATCCAGAATTTCTTCCGCGTTGATGGCACTATCCTCTGGTTTACCTTTGATGGCATCCGCTGCCTTCTCCAATTTTTCACCCTGAGCTTCCCGCGCTATTTCAGCCGCTTTTATTTCTTCTTTTATTTTAGCCTTTGCCGCCTCTTGAGCTTCCTGAATTTTCTGTTGTTCTGCCCGCTTCTCGTCTTTTGCTTTTTGCGATGCTCTTTTTCGTTCCAGTTCTTCTCTGGTTCGGTGCATATCCGCCAGTTTTTCTTCTTTGGAACGAATACGTTCTTCGATCATTTTTATCTTCGCCTGTCGAATCTGGGCTTCCAGTTGTCCTTCGCTGTTGGCAATTTTCCGGTCTTCATATTTGAGATCATTGCGATCACGGCCAATTGAATTTTCCATTCTGCCGATGGCATTCATCAATCCGTCATATCTTTTGGAAAGACGATCAGAAGGGGAATTTCCACCAGCTGCTTCGGGACCATATTTTTTCTCTTTGACAACTTTGAACAAACCGTCCAGTTTGTTCCAGATTTTAGCACGGTGTTCTTTGGTAAACTTCGTATCACGGAATTGTTTTTGAACATCTTTCAATTCATTGAAAATATTAGAAAGGTTCATTCCTTTGGTCACCTTTTCTTCCAGTTCCGTCAGCTTGGTTTTAAAAGTCTCGAAATGAGTTTGTGAAACACTCTCAAATTCTTTATTCAACGCGGCCCGCATTTCTTTCATCTTGGCGAACAATTCATTGGTATTTTCCCGCAAACTGTTTGCGTGGTCCCGAAAGAGATTGCGTTCTCTGACCTGACTTTGCACTTTACTCCAGAAAGTTTTTAGTGACTCCCAGGTTTTGGAATCATAGTCGGTAAGTTGATCGATCTTTTCTTTCAACTCCGCCAGTTCAGTCTTGTAGACTTGGTTAAGTTTTTCTGAAAGGACCACAAATTGCCATTCTGTCTGAGCCCGCTGGATGACATCTCCTCTTTCTACCTTGATGGTATCGGGCAATAATGGTTCGGTGAGGGAGAGTTCCCGTTCCATTGTCTGATAACCTTCCGGAAAGAGGACGGCCTGACCGTTTCTCCATTCGTCAAACATTTTTTTACCAAATTCCTCGGTCGCTAAACTTTCCGGAAAGGTATAAACATTTACTTTCGATTCACTGGGTCGAAGTTCGAGTGCCAGCAGCACTTTTTCTTCTTTCTCGTTGGTACCCCAAAGCACAAGCTTGGTCTTCATATATTACTGTATCTGTTAAAAATTTCGTTAATATCAGTGTTTCTCGTGGAGTATGTTTGATAAAAGTATAAAAAAGACATTGAAAATCAAATTATTAGGATTGGCGATTAAATAAAATACGATGCCAGGCGAACTATTTTGGTGCCAATTGAGGAACCAAAATGGGCGTTATGCTGTGTATAACAACTATTTTGGTGACGAAAAGTGACACAAAAAGAGAAAGCAAAGCGTCGTATATTTAAGCGTTTTAAATTTATCATTGTTCAACTAAGAGCTTGTCTAAACTTCCATTAATTGGCTGCAATTGGCAAATTTTATTCTGAATTTCGTTAAAAAGCCTCGCCGATGCTACGGCATCGCCTGTGTTTTTTGTCTCATTCAAAACAAAATTTTCTCAATTTCGCACAA
>CAKZUV010000027.1 GCA_937921555.1 uncultured Saprospiraceae bacterium | reverse complement strand
TCGAACTCTAAATATATGAAAAGTTTTACCGGATTCAAGTACCAGCAATCAGTCTTAAAGACTGTGGACGAACCGCCCGTAAAGAAGAAATTCAACTGGGACCGGTTCTCCTTTTTGTGCGTGGTAGCCTTGATGTTTTTGTATATTGGATATCGGGTTTATAATAAAGTAACCTTTATCAAAGTACACGGTCAGGTAATTCTGGATAAGATGGCCGTTAATTTTACGGATGATATTCGATTGGAAGAAATCTGTGTGGTAGAAGGTGATAAAATATTTAGCGGAGATACCTTGTTTGTGTACACCTTTGAAGACCAGGCCCACGTCGAAAATCAGGTAAAAAACATCACCCATAATATTAATTCGGGGAGTGACAATACCAAATGGTACGACCGGGAAATTTTGAATGTAAAGCGGCAAATTGCCATCAAGAAAAGCGAACAAAAGGGCGTAGGAGTGAGACTCGCTGGCAAGAAGGCAGAGCGGAAAGAACAGGAAAAACAAATTTTGCTGGGAGTAGACGTTGCCTATAAATTACCTCCCATAGATGCAGATATTATTCGTTTTGAAACAGATTATGAAGCCCATGGAAGGGAAATAGAAATACTGAAAAACCATCTTTATCTTTTGCGAAAGCAACGAAGCGCCGTTGCTGCCGAAGACAAGGAAAAGGTTAAAAACAAGGTCAGTCAAAGTCTGGCCTACAAAAACTCTATTTATTATTACTCGTCTCCCGTGAGCGGAGAAATCGGACAAATCAATAACAGTCCCAACGAAGTATGCTACAAAGCAAAAGACGTCATGGTGATTCACCAACTTGAAAATTTGAAAATAAAAGCCTATTTCCACCAAAGTTTATATCAGGAAATAAAACTAGGCGAAGAAGTAGATATAGAATTTCCTGATGGAACGATTGGTCGCGGAGTCATCAATAATTTTTACGTATCTACCTACGAATTACCCGCTGAATTTCAAAAAAGATACGAACCGGTAGAACGACGAATCGTGGTAGATGTGTTGCCCCTCAATCTCCACGAAGCCGCTATGTGGATCGGATATTATAAAATGGCGGTAACAGTTGTCAAGAAAAAGTCTAATCGGTACGACTTTTGACTTAGTTAACATACCTGAAAATATCCTGCAATGTGTGCCAGCCTAAAAACCTTCCCCCCGTACATCATCGCAGAAAGATAAAGTCTATTAGATAGCACATTTTGTCGTATAGCCTTGTAAAATCTAAATAGATTTTCAAAAATACACAACCATTCTATTCCCCCCTCGTTGCCGTTTAGTTTCACTATACGCAGATCACCTTGTATTTTAATTAGTGTGTCTTCAACAGAACAATATGCTGTCAATCAATAAAATAAATAAGCAAGCCCTCATCGAGTATGAGGATTTTCTCTTCATGTACGTAGAAGAAGAAGCCGCCTTTGACAGCGAAAAAATATACTATGTCGATGCTATTATTATCAATTCCTCAGAAACCAAATTATTTGAAAAGGTATTTAAGGTAACCCGAACACATTACGACGCCGAAATATATCTGAAACCCATTTTTTGTGTTCAATATGAAGGTTTGCCGTTACAAATGATCGAACGGTGCGACGGGCTGACGGACGTTACACAGTACCAGAAGATAGCCCGTACTACGCGGGAAATTAAGACTAATATTCAGAAATTATTTCTACAACAAAAGTTTCCATCCAATGAATTTGGCGTACTTTATAAGGCAATGCAATATCTGTATACCCGCAATCACGACCTGACGCCTTTTGTAGACAGGCATGCCCGATTGAGTTATACGTATCCGTTTGTGAGTTTACAAGTAGAAGATGAGGCGCAAAATAAAATACTGGATATTTTAAAACAAGGTGTCCGGGATGGATTTCTGCGGGAAGAGCAAATGCTGGATAAAATACACGTTTGCGATGCTTGCCATAGCGCTCATCACAATATTCGCGAAACCTGTTTACACTGTAATGGAATTGATCTTAAAGTACAGGATCTGATCCATCATTTTCAATGTGCTTATATCGGCCCGGAAACAGATTTTATGCAGGAATATACCGACGATCTGATCTGTCCGAAATGTCAGAAAATACTCCGGCACATTGGTGTAGACTATGATAAACCATCACACATTTTTAATTGCAATACCTGTAATGAGCATTTTCAAAATCCGGTTTTCACTTACAACTGTATAGACTGTGGTAAGGTAAGTGACATCCGGCATTTGCAGGAACACCTGATCAAACGAATCTCTCTGACCGCCAAGGGGAAACAACTGATACTCAGTGGATTGCCCAAGAAAAATTACGAGTCAGAAGGAGGAAACAAAGATATTTCAGGAGTTTATGAATTAAATGTTTTTAAAAATATTTTACAACAGGAAAAAGCACGGACTGCCTTTAATCCCGGCAGAACTTTTTTTGGTAAAGTAACGGTAGTGGATGTGCAACTTAATAGTATCAGCTGGAAGGAAAAAATGGTCTTGCGGGATGAACTGGCGGGAGAGCTAAAGAGCTATCTCAAGGACTATGATATGGTCACTGCGGTAAGTACTGGAGAATTTTATTTTTTAAAATTAGAATACAATGAGGAAAAACTGGGGGAACTCTGTGAGCTGATCGTTTTCAATCTGGAGGCGTTGGTGAAGAGTAATGTAAAAAATAGTCAAGTGGTTGTTTCGGTAGAGACGCAAGCCGTTTTTCATAATCAGGCAATTGAGTTATAAGGTAATCCTATATGGACTTTATTATAGAATTTTTTAAATATTGGAATTATCAGGGAGCGGGAAAAATGATCCGTATCTTCTGGTATTTTATATTTTTTGAATTTGGCCGGTACGTTGTTTTGGAATTTTGGGTGTTGTTTGTTTATTGGCTGGGGCGAAAGCGCAGAGCAAAAGAATGGGAGGCCGCCCGTCAGGCATTATTTAACGAAATGCCACTCATTTCACTGATCGCTCCCGGAAAAAACGAGGGTAAAAACATTTTTAAACTGGTAAAGTCCCTCAACGAACAAACGTATCAAAACGTCGAGGTGATCATCGTCGATGATGGTTCGGACGACGAAACGCCGATCATTGGGCGTAACCTGGAGAAGAACGGCCTGATTGATCTCTTTATCCGTAATGATATGCGGGGAGGAAAAGCGAGTGCAGCCAATCTGGCGTGGCGATATTCTACCGGAAAATTTCTTTTACATCTGGATGCTGACTGCTCTTTTGACCGGACAGCGGTAGAAAATATTATCATCCCGTTTTATCTGGATCCTGAAATTGGTGGAGTAGGAGGTAACGTAAAAGTACGGAACGGTGACGTAAGTCTTTGCGCGCGGTTGCAATCTATTGAGTATCTGAAAAGTATTTCTGTCGGTCGGATCGTGACGTCTTATCTGGGAATCTACCGGATCATTTCCGGTGCTTTTGGTGCTTTCCGGATGGATGCACTGAAGAAAGTTGGCGTTTGGGATATTGGTCCCGGACTGGATGGAGATATCACCGTCAAGCTGCGAAAGTCAGGCTATAAAATTCACTTCGAACCTACCGCAATTTGTCTGACTGCGGTACCCACCAAATTTTCAAAACTGTGGAAACAGCGCTTACGCTGGAGCAGGTCGCTGGTACGTTTCCGCCTGAGAAAACACCTTGATGTATTCTTACCGCATAAAAATTGGCGATGGGGAACTTTCCTGGGATTCGTAGAAAATATATTTTATAATTTCGTTCTTGATCTCAAGTGGTATATTTATATTATTGACATGATTATTAATTTTTCGTCGTGGATTTGGTTTTTGATTCCGATGAATCTCGCTTTGTATATGATAGCTGGGTTTATGCAGCAATTGTCTCTTAC
>CAKZUV010000026.1 GCA_937921555.1 uncultured Saprospiraceae bacterium | reverse complement strand
GTGATTTTCGCGCAGAGGAGCAGAGAACGCAGAGATTCTTTAACGTGTAAATCTTTTATCGTAAATCAAATATGAATATTATTTTTATTAAATGTGTCTCAATTTTTCTGTTTTCCTAGTTTTTAGAGCAGACTCATCGTTGAGTTGTTGAATCGTTTATGTAGTAAAGTAAAATCGCAAAATCTCCCCTTAGGGTTCGGGTAAAATTTTGAGATTTTTTTACCAGCCATCCTTTGAAGCGAATCACTTGTTAAATCGTTTATTTGTTTAGATCAATCGTGAAATAGACGCGATAGCAAATAGCAAATCACGCTTTTTCTTTTGCTGCGACTTCTGTTTCAATAAATTGAATAATCTGATCGGCGATGTCTACTCCGGTCGTGGTTTCAATTCCTTCCAGTCCGGGAGAGGCATTTACTTCGAGTACGAGTGGGCCCCGCTTGGACTGTAACATATCAACTCCAGCGACGTGCAATCCCATTGCTGCGGTAGCTTTAAGTGCGGTGTCGATTTCGTGACTATCCGGCTTGACGATTATGGAAGATCCGCCCCGGTGGAGGTTAGAACGAAATTCTCCGGGCTTGGCGCGACGTTTCATACAAGCGATAATTTTACCATTCACGACAAAAGCCCGTAGATCTTCGCCACCAGCTTCCTCAATAAATTCCTGTAAGATTACCCGTTGTTTTGTTTTATAAAAAGATTCAATTACGGCCTCGGCGGTATTCTGGTCTTTGGCCAGTACGACGCCCATCCCGTGCGTGCCACTTAGCAATTTGATAATCAACGGCGGTCCGCCAATCTGATGAATAATCTCACTGGCATCGTAGGAAAGATTTGAAAAAACCGTTCTTGGAAAATCTACGCCCGCCATGGTCATCAGTTGCAGGCTCTGCAATTTATCGCGCGAACGGGTCAGGGCAACGGAAGGTGTCAAAGAAAAAACGCCCATTTGTTCAAACTGCCGGATGATGGTCGTTCCGAAAAAAGTGGCCGAGGATCCTACTCTGGGAATAATCGCATCAATATTTATCAGCGCCTGATCCCGGAACCACACCATCGGCTGGCCCGCTTCCATCGTGATACTGCATTCCGTATAATCTAAAATCCGAACATAATGTCCCCTTTTTTGGGCAGCAAAAAATAAACTTCGGGTGGAGTAAAGTTCAGGACCGCGGGAAAGGATGAGGATATTCATTTATTAAATCTATAATGAAAAATGAACTAATGAGAAATTAATAATGGCACTTCTGACGTATTGCTTCTTTCAGTATCTCTTGAATTTCTATGTTTGGTCTTTTTCAGGAATAGCCTGTTTTACATCATTAGGATATCATCGCCCAAGATAAGTTTTTTTCTTATCTTGTTGCAAATTTATTAATTCTGACGATAAAACTATTCTATGAGTCACGCTTCCCCCGATCCGGTTGTTTTAAATGATCCCAAAGTTGTCAACGGCTGGGCCATGTTTGACTGGGCCAACTCAGCTTATGCACTGGTGATCACTACTGCGATTTTTCCCGGCTATTTTAATGGCGTGACGGATAAAGCGTTTTCTTTTCTGGGGATTGAGATGACCAATACTTCGCTGTTTTCCTATTCTATTTCCTTTTCCTATTTAATTATTGCGGCGATGTTACCGTTGCTCTCCGGGATTGCAGATTACGGTGGAAAGAAGCTTACCTTTATGAAACGGTTTACCTATCTGGGATCGATTTCCTGTATGTTGTTATTTTTCTTCACTGGGATGAATAATTTATGGATTGGTCTGGGGGGATTTATTTTGGCGGTGATTGGATTTGCGGGTGGCCAGGTTTTTTACAATTCCTATTTACCGATTATTGCCTCGGAAGATCAGCTGGACAAAGTGAGTGCCAAAGGTTTTTCTTACGGATATATTGGGAGTGTCATTTTATTGATTGTTAATTTATTGATGATTAGTTTTCCGCAATTTTTCGGATTAGATTTACTGGTTAATAATTTTCCAAAAGTTTTCGGGGAGAGTCCCACAGCATTGGCCGCGCGGTTTTCTTTTGTGATGGTCGGTGCCTGGTGGATGGGATTTGCGCAGATTCCTTTTAACCGGTTACCAAAACAAGCACAGGTCGGCAAGGTGGATAATTTACTCTCAAAAGGCTACGCGGAATTAAAAAAGGTTTTCCGGAAGGTAAAAAAAGAGACCCATACCAAACGATTTCTGATCGCGTTTTTCTGTTATAGTGCGGGCGTACAAACAGCCATTTTTCTGGCGTCTACCTTTGCGACGGATGTGCTGGGTTTCAGTACCAACGAATTGATTATTGTCGTTTTAATTTTACAGATTGTAGCGATTGGTGGTGCCTATTTATTTGCGGCGCTTTCCGGTAAATTTGGCAATAAACAAACTTTGATTTTGATTTTAATTATCTGGAGTTTAGTCTGTCTGGCGGGCTACCTGGTCCAGGACAAAACCACTTTCTACGCCGTAGCGGGTGGCGTTGGTCTGGTGATGGGCGGGGTACAGTCTTTATCAAGATCGACGTACGCGAAATTTATTCCGGAAGGCTCGGATGATACGGCTTCTTACTTTAGTTTTTATGATGTACTGGAAAAATCAGCGATTGTGATTGGTACGTTTGTTTTTGGTTTTATCGATCAGATTCTGGGTGGTATGCGGAATAGTATGCTGGCACTGGTGGTGTTTTTTGTGGTGGGAATTTTGATTTTGTCAACGGTAAAAATCGGGCGACGGGTGAATGTATAGATTGTTTGTGGATTATTTATGAAAATAAAAACCGGATATTGTTGATGGTGATGGTAGAAACAAGGCATGCCTTGTTTCTACCATCACCACCATCACCACCATCACGCAATTTTGTCCGATATAACGTTTTATATATTACCAATCCCCTACAGCAATTCTTCCTTTTTCTTCCCCATAAATTTCAACATCACCCATCGCTTCAAGCGATACGCCAGCCAGTACATCACCGGGATGACCACCAGCGTCAGGAAGGTCGCAAACACCAAACCATAGATCACCGTCCAGGCCATGGTTCCCCAGAAAGCGGCATTATCACCACCTAAAAAGTATTGCGGATCCAATTCGGTAATCAGAGTGGTAAAATTAATATTTAACCCCACCGCCAGTGGAATCAATCCCAGCACCGTGGTAATCGCCGTCAGTAAAACCGGTCGTAGTCGCGTTGCACCACCTTCAATTACAGCTGCTTTTACTGTTTCCGTATCCATATCGTTCATGTGTGCCTGTCCGGCTTTTTCGCGGACCCGCTGTACGACTAAATTAGTGTAGTCAATCAATACAATGGCATTGTTTACTACAATTCCCGCCAGGGAAATAATTCCTACCCCCGTCATGATGATCACGATATCCATTCCCGTAAAGACGTACCCCAAAAACACACCAATCGTACTGAAGATCACCGAGATAATAATGATGAACGGAGAGATCACCGAATTAAATTGCCCCACCAAAATGATAAAAATCAGAAACATAGCCATCATAAACGCCGATGATAAAAACGCTACTTCTTCTGCCTGTTGCTCCTGACCTCCCGCAAATTTATAGGTAACATCGTCCGGCATTGGAAAATCTTCCAGCACTTCTTTGATCTCTTCCACCACTTCGTTGGCATTAAAAGAGGCAATCACATTTGAGGTAATACTAATCATTCGCTCCTGCTCTTTCCGGTTGATCGAACTATACGTTGAGGTAAAACTGATCTCTGCTACGGTGGATATTGGTACCTGACTGATACGCCCGTTGGCTGGATTACGGAATGTAATTTTCTGATTTAATAAATCGTCAATACTGTACCGGTATTTTTCGTCCAGCCGCAAGGTGATCGGATAATCATCTTCCCCGTCTTTAAATTTAGACACCTCTTTTCCAAAGACCGCCGTCCGGATCGCATCCGCAATTGCAAAGGTGGACACCCCGTAACGACGGGCCGCATCCCGGTTGATATTCATCGTCATCTCGGGTTTTCCGATATTGACATCCGCTTTTAATTCTTCGACTCCACCAATATTTTTGCTGTTGATGTAAGCAATCATCCGCTTGGATACCAACGCGAGCGTATCAATATTTTCGCCTTGTATTTCAATAAAAATAGGTTTTTCCTGGGGCGGTCCGGACTGGTCCTTATCAACCGTAATTTGTACGCCGGGAATACCTTGTACCGCTTCCCGGATTTCTTCCATCGCTTCAGCGGTAGATAACTCTCCCCGCTCCGTTGAGGAAACAAAAGATACCGTTAACCGGGCACGGTTGGGAGAGGCACCGAAGTTAGGTCCGGCATTGGGATCTGAGGTATTTTCTCCAATTTGTGCGAGTACGGCCTGGACAATTCCGCCGTAAGGTTCAACGACTTTAGTCACCTTGGTTTCCAGTTCTTTCATCATCTCATTCGTAGCCTCAATGTCTGATCCTAAGGGTAATTCCACGAAAGCATTGACAAAATTCGGATCGGGACTTGGAAAAAATTCTACCTTCGGCGTATTGGCACCCAACAATATAAAAGTTGCAAATAGCAATCCGATGGTTCCAAAAAAGATAACAACAGGAATTATACCCCGGAGTGCAAAACGAATAAAATTATTATAACCTCTTTCGAGTAATGGTAAAAAACTATTTTGAAAAGCGAAGGCGGCCGGACGTAATAAAAAGAAGTTGAGTAAACTTATTAACACTACAATTCCTAAAACATTTCTAGCCCAGAAAACATCAGAAAAATGAGCACCAAGAGCGAGAATTATCATAATCAATGCACCAATTAAAACGTTCCGCATCTTCCGGTTACGCTCCGCTTTGGAGTCTGCCCGTTCGTCAATTTTTATAAATGCCGACGTAATAACCGGATTGATAACCAGGGCGACAAACAGCGAAGAACTCAAAACAATGATCAAGGTAATCGGCAGATACCGCATAAAACTTCCCATCAATCCCGGCCAGAAAATCATCGGAAAAAAGGCCGCCAGTGTCGTAGCCGTCGAGGCAATAATCGGCAGGGCTACTTCTCCCGTTCCCAGTTTTGCCGCGTCAATATTCGAGTGGCCATTTTGTTTAAAACGGTAAACATTTTCCACCACCACAATGGCATTATCCACCAGCATTCCAAGGGCAAGAATCAACGAAAACAATACTACTGTATTCAGTGTATATCCAACCAAATTGATAATCAAAATCCCCATCAACATAGACAACGGAATAGCAATTCCAACAAACATGGCATTTCTTAACCCGAGAAAAAAGAGTAAGACCAGCACCACCAGAATCACCCCGGAAATAATACTGTTTTCAAGATTGGACACCATGTCGCGGGTCGCTACGGACTGATCGTTAAAAATGCTTACTTTGATTCCTTTCGGTAAATAAGACCGCTTGGCATCACGAATAATTTTTTTGATTTTATCAGAGGCAGTCAATAAATTCTGTCCGCTTTGCTTAATGACATCCAGCGAAATGACCGGTAGTTCGTCGGCACGGGCAATACTGGTTTTTTCTTTAAAACCAAAAGTAACTTTGGCAATATCCCGCAGATAAATAGGATTTTGATTTTCCGCTTTGATAATCAAATCTTCCAGGTCCCGGACCGTCTCAAATTCTCCGATCACCCGGATCGTCCGACGAAAATCATTACTGATTAATTCACCTCCCGACATCGTAATATTTTCGGAACGAATCGCATTTTCAATATCATTAAAACTCACCTGCGTGGACTCCATACTTGGCAGATCAATATCAATCTTTACTTCGCGTTCCTGCGCACCTTTCATATCAATTTTAGAAATCTCGGTCAGTTCTTCGATATCATCTTCCAGTAATTCGGCGTATTCTTTCAGCTCTTCGTTGGGATAATTTCCGGAGACATTGACCGTCATAATTGGAATTTCGGACATGTTGATATCCAGTACTTCGGGGTCCTGTGTCAGGTCATTGGGTAATTCAGATTTTGCTTTATCCACTGCGTCTTTCACCTTCCGGATCGCAACGTCCAGATCTACGTTGGCCTGAAACTCGGCCACAATCAGCGAGTAATCCTGTAGCGAAGAAGAGGTCACGTTTTTGATTTCTGAAACAGATTGTAATTCTTTTTCAATGGGACGGGTCACGAGACTTTCCATGTCCGACGCCGAGTTACCAAAGTAAACCGTATTGACATAAATCTTGGGCCAGGGAATTTCCGGAAAGGCTTCCTTGGGCATCGTATTATAAGAGTTGATTCCAAAAAACAGAATCATAAAAGTCAGAATAAAAATACTGGTGCTATTGTCAATCGCAAAGGACGACAACCGGAACTGACGAAATTTTTCTTTTAAAGATGCTATTGGAGCGTTACTCATGATTTTGTTGAGTTGTTGAGTTGTTGGTTTGTTGGTTTGTTGGTTTGTGTTGTTTAATCGTTTATTTGTTTATTTGTTTACATGCTACAAATCGTATTTTAAACGATTAAACGATTAAACAAATAAACATTCCCCTTACATTAATTCAATTAATTCATTCTCTGCCAGTCCCCGTCCACCTTCTACGATGAGTTGGTCACCTGATTTTAATCCTTCGGTGATAATCACATTTCCTTCGGAGCGTTCCCCCGTTTCGACGTAGACTTTTTTTGCGTAAGCACCATTCGGACCGTCCGCTTTAATATACACATAATCTTTTCCGGAAACCTCCTGCTGTACCAGGACCAATGGAATAGAAACGGCATCTTTCGCTTCAAAATCTTTCAGCTTCATAATCGCCATCAGGTTTGGTTTAAAAATTCCATTCTTGTTGAGCAGTTCTACTTCTGCCTCAAAGGTTCGATTAGCAGGATTGATGGTCCGGCCAACGGAAGAGATTTTCAGAGTCCGGTCTTCGTTCAGTGCAGGAAAATGAATGTCTACTATTTGTCCCCGTTTAACCACGGGTAAATATTTTTCCGGGACATCGGCGATAACTTTTACCCGGTAAGTATTCATGATTTTCACGATTGGTTCACCCGGACCAGCCACCTCTCCGGCTTCTTTCATCGACATATCGACGACACCGCCGATGGGCGCGTATACGTTGGCTTTGGTCATCTGGAAGCGCGCCGTTTCCATACTTTTTTCAATTCGCTCTTTATTGTTTTTTGCCTGAAGATACTGAATTTCAGAACCGATATTTTGTTCCCATAATTTAGACTGTCTCTGATAGACATCTTCGGCCAGTGTAAGTGCCGTTTGTAATTCGTCGAGTTGTTTGTTAACCGATTCCATATCAACGGTAGCAATCAACTGACCTTTCCGGACGTTCTGTCCTTCCCGTACCGCCATATTGGTAATTCTTCCACCCGTTTCGCTACTGGCCATCACGGCATCGTCCGCTTCCACGACCGATTGAATTTCAACAAAGCGACTAAAATTTTCTGTTCCGATCGTATCAATTTTTACAGGCCGACGAGTTTCTCTTTGCTGCGTTGTATCCAACTCCATGACCTCCTCTTTCAGCAGTGCAATATCCGCTTCCAGCGCTTTGAGCGCCGCTCGTTTCTCTTTGATCATCGCTTTTTTACCAGCCAGGTCGTCTGGCCATTCCTCCGTACCACTTTGCTGGCAGGCTCCAAAAGCCAAAAGTGCGAACAGAATGTTTAGTATATATTTCATTATTTTTAAAATTTTAATGTTATTTTTATTATACGATGAGATTTCATCTCAATCCCGAGGGGAGATTTTGGAATTATTTGTCTGACTGTTCACAACTATTTCCCCAACACGGTATCCAGTTTTTGTTTGGCGACCAGTAATTCGTAGCGTGCCTGAATAAAATTTTGTTGTGTTTGATAAAGTCCCTGTTCTGCCTGGGTTACTTCCAGGCTCGACCCTACCCCAGATCGGTATTTTATCTGAGTGGTATCGAAAATTTTCTGAGCGAGGGCCAGATTTTTCTCCTGACTTTGGGTACGTTCCATCGCGGTCAGATATTCGGTTCGGGCGTTGGCAACTTCCAGTTCGATGGATTGTTCGAGTAATAAAATCCGTTTCCGGTCAATCTCCATTCTGATTTTAGCCTGTTCAATTTTAGCTTTCTTGTTCCAGCCGTCGAAGATTGGTACGTTGACGCGCAGACCGACGGCGGAAGTGGGCACCCAGAATCCATCTTTTCCAAAAAGAGAATTACCCTGATAACCGTACTGATAATTTGCAAAACCGGTAACCGAAGGCAGGTAACCATCCTTGTTAACCTGGATATTAAGTTCGTTGAGTTTCATACCAGTTTGCGCAACACGGTACTCCGGTCTGTTCATGTAACTGACGGGAGCCGTCAGATCTTCGTCCGTGGCAAACTGCAGTAAATTTTCCAGATTGTCCGCAACAGACAACGGTTCGTTGACCGGATACCCCATTGTAAATTTCAAATAATTCAACGCAAGGTCTTTTTGCCGGCTCAGATTGTCAACTTCGGTGCGAAGATTAGCCAATGAAAGTTCCAGACGATCTACATCCAGTTGTTCCACGAATCCAGCCTCGTAGGTAGCCTTTGTTTCATTGAGCATTCCTTCGAGGTTGATAATATTTTTTTGTAAAATTTTTAAATTCTCATCGACGATCAGTGTTGGTAAATAAGCTGCTACTACCTGATCTCTGACGGATCGCTCCTGCGTTGCCAGTTCCTGACCGACATATTCTTTAAATGCCTTGGCTGCTTTCAGCGCCGTAAAATAACTACCATCGAAAATCAGGGCGTTCAGATTCAGGCCAGCATTCAGGCTATTTCGAAGTACAAAGGCTGCCTGATTAGAATAGTCAGGAGGAAGCATTCCGGTAACGGGATCAATCGCAAAAACTTCGAACTGTTCGGGTAAAACAGAAATGGGTACCCTTAGAAAATGCTGAAAGTCGATGATTCCGTTTAAGGTTGGAATCCCGGCAGCACGCCGCTCAATAATCTGGGCATCGGCATCCGCAATATTTTCGTTGGCAATTTTTATGTTGTAATTATTGCTGTACGCGTACGTAATTGCCTCCATCAGGGTAAAAGAATTTTCCGAAGATTGTGCAACAAGCATACTACCTGTAAAAAAGAAAAAAAGGAGGGTAAAAAATAGTTTTCTCATTCGTATTACTTAGAATATTTTTCAAATAGTTTTAGTCCTTTGGGCAATGCAATTCCGTGCAGGTGATAATACACGTATTCCAGATATAGTTTTTCTTTGTTGTAATCCTTGAGTGGAAATACATCCTCATCCACGATCAACATCGTTTTTCCAACGTAGAGTTTTGCAATAATATCGGCATTGAGATTTTTCCGGTATAATCCTTCTGCTACTCCACGGTCCAGATTTTTTTTGATGGTTTCGTAAATGTGCACCTGATGCAGGGCTTCCATCATCCCCCAGATATCTCCATAATATTTTTGCATATCGTAGAGCGTCGTCGGAGAAATCTCACGCAGCAGTGCGGTCACATAGCGGGCAATCCCCATAATTTCATCCACGGCATCTTTACTCGTTGCCACAATTTCGCCAATAGCAGCTTCTTCTTCTTTTATGTGTTTTTGAAAAACTTCTTTAATTAAATCCCGTTTATTTTCTACCGCCTGATATAACGTTTTTTTAGAAATACCAAGTGAACGAGAAATGTCGTCCATCGAAACACTTTTCAATCCATACTTCATGAACAACTCATGAACTTTTTCTAAAATAAGGGTCTTATTCATTGTCCGTGTAAACGTCAGAAACTTTTATTTAGTTCAAAGTTTCCTAAGTTTTTTGCAAAATATTTATTTTTTACGAAGCAGCCTAATAATTTCCGTTATCTTTTTAAACTGAATTTGTGCTAAACCGGAGGAGAACTTGTTTGAATGTCTGATATTTTCCAAAACAATTTAAATCGCCCTTCCCGAAACAACTTTTTTAAATTACCTTGCTTTAGGAATGTTAAATAAATTATCACAAAATGAAAAAATTACTTTTCTTAGTCATCCTGTCAACCACTGGCATTATCCTGAGCATTTATTTTCAAAATAAAAATCAACCAATAGTGGCTGCTCCCACCATGGAGGCCGACGCCGGAGAACACGCCGAAAAGCGACCGGACGATTACTTTTTTGCCCAGCGTGCCTATCCTCATAACAAAATAAATCGCCCCGTTTACCGCGCGGCCCGTAAACAAGCCCAGCTGGCCCGCGAGGCAGCGGTACAACGCACGAGTACCAACTGGGAGGCAAAAGGTCCGATCAACGTAGGTGGAAGGATCACCGATCTGGTGCTGGATCCATCCAATCAAAGCACTATTTACGCAGGAACTGCTTCCGGTGGTATTTTTAAAACAACGGATACCGGTTTGAGCTGGACGCCGATCTTTGACGACGAAGGAGCGATGTCCATCGGAAATCTGGCCATCGATCCACAAAATCCACAGACCCTTTACGCAGGAACCGGAGAAGCCAACGGCTCTTTTGATTCTGCGGCGTTTCCTGGTGATGGTGTCTACAAAACAACGGACGGTGGAAATTCCTGGGAAAATATAGGTCTGGAAAACACCGATCATATTGGCCGTATTGTAGTTGATCCCATCAACACCGAACGGGTATTTGTGGCTGCCGCCGGAACCCTTTACGGAAAATCCAATGACCGTGGCGTCTATCGAAGTACCAACGGTGGCAACGACTGGGAACAGGTATTGTTTATCAGTGATTCTACCGCCGTGATTGATCTGGCGATTCATCCTACCAATCCGAATATTATTTTTGCAGCCAGCTGGGAACGGCTCCGGTTTCCGTGGGGAAGGATTTATGGCGGCCCAACTTCCGGAATTTACCGTTCGACCGATGGTGGTAATAACTGGACCAAACTAACCAATGGACTACCCGCAAATGATGCAAATACCGGACGAATCGGTTTATACATTGCGCCTTCCGATCCGAATCAAATTTATGCGACTTATACCAGTAATCCGGTGACCAACACCTTCTCGGCACTCTATAAATCTTTTAATGGCGGCGAAACGTGGTTTGATCTGGACGCCGATATTGATTTTGTCTTTTCTTCTTTTGGCTGGTATTTTGGAAATGTACGGGTGGCACCGGACGATCCGAACGAGGTGTACGTAATGGGGGTTCCGCTGGTACAATCGATGGATGGCGGCGCTACCTTTGAGGAGGTAACGGACGAGATGCACGTAGATTTTCACGCGCTGGAAATACATCCTGCCAATCCTGATTTTCGGGTGATCGGTAATGATGGTGGAATTTACGTTTCCCAAAATGGTGGCAACTCCTGGACGCACCGGGCCAACTTGCCCATCACTCAATTTTATGCCTGTGAACTGGATGAGCAAAATCCGGAACGACTCTATGGTGGTGCGCAGGACAACGGAACCAATCGTACGCTCACCGGACAGGATGATGATTATCAGAGAATTTTTGGTGGTGATGGATTTTATGTAATTGTTGATCCACTCGATAATAATTTTATTTATTTAGAATTTCAAAGGGGAAATATTTTTCGTTCTACGGATGGTGGTTTTGACTTCGAATGGGCGCAGGACGGGATTGACGAAGACGATCGAAAAAACTGGAATACGCCCATCGTTATGGACAAAAACAATACTTCTATTTTATTTACGGGAACAAATCATTTATACCGTACTACTGATCGCGCAGAATTCTGGAATCAAATCAGTCCGGACTTAACGGACGGGCAGCATCCCAGCGGTGCTACTGGTTTTGGAACCATCACGACGATTGATGTTTCCAAAACAAATCCAAATTTTATTTACGTAGGGACAGATGACGGCAACGTACAGATGACTCCGAACGGCGGAAATACCTGGAATAATATTTCGGCGGGTTTACCGGACCGGCACGTGACAAGGGTTTCCGTTGATCCGAATAATGCTTTTACCTGTTACGTAACTTTGAGTGGATACCGCAACGTGGATTATCAGCCGCACGTACTTAAAACTACCGACGCCGGACAAACCTGGATCGATGTTTCGGGCAATTTACCGGAGGTTCCGGCCAACGATATTATTATCGATCCGGATAACGAGGGAACGCTGTACTTAGCGAGTGATTTAGGTGTTTGGGTGAGTTATAATGATGGTGAAAATTGGGTTATCCTGGGAACGGGACTGCCGAATACGGTGGTTAGTGATTTGCGTTTACACGAGCCAACCCGGACGTTGTTGGCGGGTACGTACGGGAGATCTTTTTACACGATTGATCTGAATGAGGTGGTTGGAACGGAAGACATTTCAGAAAATATAGCCGTGAACGTTTTTCCTAATCCGGCCAGCGATTATCTGAATTTTGAATTTGATAACGAAACGGCGCAGATGATTGGATTCAGACTGGTAGACATGAGCGGAAAAGAAGTTGCACAAAAACCCGCCGCGACCTTACCGGCCGGACGCCAGACGGTGAACTGGAATTTACCGGATCGGTTGGCTGCCGGCAATTATATTGTTAGAATGGAGATGGAGACGGGATTGGTGGTTAGGAAGGTGGGGATTTTGAATCGTTGAGGTGTTGATTTGTTTAATCGTTTATTTGTTTATTTGTTGAGTCTAATCTAAAAACCAGGAAAACGGAAAATTTTACTCATTTAAAATATAACATATATTATGTTCACGATAAAAGATATACACACCCGCCTGCCGATCGGCATGTTAAAGAATCTCCCGGAGCAAGTCCGGGACGAGTGCTGCATTCTCTGCGCGAAAAACACTTTTTGGAGCAGGCCCAACGATTAAACGATTAAACAAATAAACAACCCAACACCTAAAACCCCATCGGATCCCCAAACAAAAATTCATAATCCAACGTCTTTTTCACAAAATCATTGCTAACCACCTTAAAAGGTCCGTTGCCACCGTCGGGTAAAAATTCTGGTAATTCAAAACCATATTTTTTTGCCTGGTGGATATAGAAATCGCGACGGGTGGGTGAATGATCGGCTACGCAATGAAAAGTTTTTCCGAATTTCTGCTGGTCTATTATTTTTATAAAAATATTGATCAGGTCCTCCCGGTGAATCATATTAACGGGCGCGTTTCCATTGGGAATATTTTTTTTTCCGGCTAGAAAACGACCTGCTAAACGATCACCGCCAACGAGTCCGCCCGGCCGGATAATCGTAGTAGTCAGACTGGGAATAGATTGCAGATAATTTTCCACGGTCAATAAAGCTTTTCCAGAATTGGTGGAGGGTATAGGAATTATATCTTCGGCTACCCTACCCTGCGCGTCGCTGTACACGCCGGTAGAACTGACAAAAATACATTGCTTGACACCCGCTTTGAGCGCCAGCGATATAAACAATTCTATTTTTTTGGGAAAATTTTTCTGAACCTCCGGATCACGACGTCCCGGTGGAATATTGATGATTAATAAATCTGCGTCTAAAAAATAATCGTAAGATCCCACTTCAGATTCGCGGGGCAGAATATGGATATAAAAGGCATTGATTCCATCAGCGGTGAGTGCCGGCAGTTTTCCAGTAGAAGTAGTCGAAGCGTTAACCACGTAGCCTTTTTGCACTAGTCGTTTTGCCAGCGGCCAGCCCAACCAGCCCGCTCCCAGAATCGCAATTTTATTCATAGACATATTCGTAACAACCAATATCCGGTATTTCCATATCACGCATCACACCGTCCAGATCAAGCGGCAAATCCGGAATGAAAGAACCACGCTCTTCGGCGATAGAAAGCGTATCCAGGTGGTAATCTTCTTCGTTGGCATCAAAAAATAAAGCATCACTCCGGTCGTAAACAATACAGTTTTCACAATCCTCCAAAAAATTCGGATACTGTTCCGGCATTAATATCTCTTCTACTCTGACAATGCAATTCTTAAAATTATAATTAAATTCCGTATCATCAATTTCAATCAAACTGATCTCATCGTTGCCTGATCCAACCAGGATACAATTTTCCACCGTTGCATTAATGGGATTTCGCAAAATATTGGAGCATTCCGGGAAGTCCGTACACAATAAATTACTTAAACTCAAGGCCGACGCTGCCTGATCCCCATTACTAATCACCGTACAGTTTCTTAAACTATAATCTCCTCCGTAAGTCATTCGCATCGCCGTAGCTGAATTGTTATACAACAAGCAATTACTCGCATCAATACTGGCATGAATACCGAATAAACCGTGAGAAGCAGTATTAAAAATTCTACTGTTATTAATGTCCAGCGTACCCGCCGAATCCACGGCAATTCCCAAAGAACTATTTTTAATATCAACGTGATTAAACTCATTATTTTTGCTGCCCGCGCCCAGAATGATCCCAAACCATTGTCCCGGTATTTCCGCAAAACCTTCCTCCAGTCGATCGCCCTGAATAGTGACGGGTTCTTCCAGCGTTCCATTGATTTCAATTCGTCCACTACCCGTGGTGATGATTCGTCCGTCATTGAAAAACTGTAACATATTTTCTTCGTCCACAAAATCTTCCAGTCCACCGTGTACGTAAATTTCCGTACCGGGCGCAACGATCAGATTACAATTATCAATTACCAAAATTCCAAAAATAACGTAGGGTTTCGGATCATCCCAGAGGACATCACCGCCATCACAATTGAGTACCGCTACTCCCCCGTTATTAAAACGACTGGGAATATAATTGGCATTTTGCCCCCAGGCTTCGAGTACGACCCGTTGCGCGTTGCCATTAATATTAAAATTCAAATCTTCCTGAATAACGTACGGACTGGCAGAAATATCCTGATCGGGATCTACGGTTACTTCCGCGAAAATATAGATACTGTCGTTAGGTGGAATTTCGACGTTGGTAGCATCTCCCGGTAAACCATCTACGTTAATCCGGAATTTGGACCGATCTCCCCGACCCAACCTAACTTCCGAAATTTCAATGGTCTGATCCCGGCTATTATATACCTTTACCGAACGAGTAGCGGATCCCTGCTCGGTAAATACCGTATCAAAACGCAGCGTATCTACCGAAAATGACAGCATCGCATCCCCGCCTTCGTATATTTCAAAATCTGGTACACAACTATGAAAGAGCAGCGTCAGAATAACGGCGGTAAAAAATATAATTTTCTTCATTTTGGAGCATCTTTTTCCTGAAATCAAACAGCTAATAAACGTCTATAGCGCCACAACATTGCAAAAATAAGCTTTGTTGGTATATTTTACTCTAAAATACAGTGGTAGTTGCGTTTTGACGACGATTCCCCAAGAAATTAAAAATCGGAGAATGTACCCCTAAAGACACTAGGATCAGGGAATTAATCCTACCTTTGTAACGCTATTCATTACTATATGGACATTTTTCAAATCCGTAAATATCCAATAGTATGGAATCTATTATTAAATGTATCAGATTAGATGAATTCAGCGATTATTGACGTGGTAATTCCCGCTTTTAACGAAGAAAACTCCATTAACCGGGTTTTACAGGATATTCCTTCCGATCTGGTGAGGGAAGTCATCGTCTGCAATAATGCGAGTACGGATCAAACCGCAGAGGTGGCCAGGGCTAACGGTGCGACTTTGGTACATCAACCCATCCGTGGCTATGGCAATGCCTGCCTGAAAGGGTTGGAACATATTGCCCAGAATCCTGCGCCTCCGGATATCGTTGTCTTTTTAGATGCCGATTATTCGGATTATCCTGAAGAAATGCCTCAATTGGTGGCTCCCATTCTGAAAGATGATATGGATCTGGTGATTGGCTCCCGTGCCCTCGGAGAGATGGAGTCTGGTTCTATGACACCACAACAGGTTTTTGGCAACTGGCTGGCAACCAATTTGATTCGTTTTTTCTATAAATATGAATTTACCGATCTCGGACCTTTCCGGGCGATTCGTTATGATCGGTTACTAGCGATTGATATGCAAGACAAAACGTACGGCTGGACGGTAGAAATGCAGGTCAAAGCCGCCAAGATGCAGTTGAACTGTACCGAAATTCCGGTTACTTACCGAAAAAGAATTGGATTTTCAAAGGTATCCGGAACGGTCAAAGGAACGATCCTGGCCGGACATAAAATTTTGTGGACTATATTTAAACTATTATAAAATGATCGTAATCAGTTATATTCTCTTTGCGATTTACTGCATAGCACTGACTTATATCACTTGCTTTTGTTTTTTGCAATTTCATTTATTGTATTTTTATAAAAAACATCATTTTCAGAAAGCTAAAAATCCTACGCTTCCACTGGAAAAACTTCCGGACGACCTGCCTTTTGTAACTATACAATTACCTATTTTCAACGAACAATACGTAGTAGAACGACTGGTGGATCAGATTACTCAGCTGGATTACCCGAAAGATAAATTTGAAATTCATTTGCTGGATGATTCTACCGATGAGACGATTGAGATCAGCCGGAAAAAAGTAGCGGAATATAAAGCGAAAGGATTTAATATCGAATTGATTCACCGGACGGATCGTTCGGGTTATAAAGCGGGCGCACTCAAGGCTGCGATGTCTCGTGCAAAAGGAAATTTTATCGCGATCTTTGATGCGGATTTTCTTCCCCGGACGGATTTTTTAAAAGCAACTATTCCATATTTTAATAATCCAAAAATAGGATTGGTACAAACGCGCTGGGAACATATCAACGAAAGCTATTCGGTGCTGACCCGATTACAGGCGATGCAACTCAATGTTCATTTTACGGTAGAACAACAGGGACGAAAGGCCGGAAACTGTTTGTTACAATTTAACGGAACGGCGGGCGTCTGGCGACGGAGTTGTATTGAGGATGCCGGAGGCTGGGAAGCGGATACGCTGACCGAAGATCTTGATTTGAGTTACCGCGCACAACTAAAAGGCTGGGACATTTCTTACCTGGAAAAATTTGGTTCTCCGGCAGAATTACCAGCCGAAATGAACGGACTGAAATCCCAGCAGTTCCGCTGGATGAAAGGTGGTGCAGAAAATGCCCGTAAATTGTTACCTACCGTCTGGAAATCAGATTTAACTACCCGAAAAAAACTACACGCTACCGGACATTTGATGGGCAGTGGTGTTTTTATCTGTATTTTTATTTCTGCGATTATCAGTGTTCCGCTGGTATCTACTTTACACGTTGTAGGTATTGACCTGCGATTCATGGGAATTTTCCTGTTAGGATTGCCGGCTATCCTGGCGGTCTACTACGTCGCCAATGTACAGGCAGAACTTGAAAATCAACCATTTCTAAAAAAGCTGATCAAATTTATTTTTCTGTTTCCCGTTTTTCTGGCGTTGTCGATGGGACTTTCACTGCACAATACCATTGCGGTAATTCAGGGTTATCTGGGTAAACAATCTCCGTTTGTGCGTACGCCCAAATTTAATATCAAAAACATCAAAGACACCTTTAAAAAGCAGCAGTATCTGGGTCGTAAAATTTCGTGGACCACGCTTCTGGAAGGTTTTCTGTCGCTCTATTTTTTAGGTGGCATACTTTGGGGCTTGCACATTGAAGAAAGCACTTTTCTGCCTTTTCACACGATGCTGATGATTGGGTTTGGGTCTATTTGTTATTATTCGGTTCGTCATGTTAGTTTTAAATGATAATGGTGAGTGATTTTTCGCGCAGAGTCGCAGAGACACTTGAGCGTGTAAATCTTTTCCCGTAAATTATTTACCTATTGATTTATATTATAAAATGACGAGTAATACGGCATTAAATTTTTTAGTGGGGACTATTTTTCTATTAGTTATTACCTTTCTGGGGTACTATCCGCAGCAAGAGGATTTTGATTATCTATTCCCCGGTTTTATCGTCGCTTTTGTTGCTTATTATTTTATTTGTAAAAAACCAGATACCCAAAAAAGTCTGGCCATCTGGTTAGGCATGGCCATTCTGGCCCGCTTCTTATTACTCTTTTCACTACCCAACTTATCAGACGATATATACCGTTTTATCTGGGACGGAAGATTACTCCATCAGGGAATTAATCCGTTTGAGCAATTGCCCGGTTATTATATATTACCAGGTAATGAAGTTTCGGGAATTACACAATCATTGTTTGAACAGCTTAACTCTCCGGAATATTTTACAGTGTATCCGCCGGTTTGTCAGGCGATTTTTGCGTTCAGTACGTGGTTGTTTCCGGGTAGTATTTCGGGAACAGTGGTGACGATGAAAACCTTTTTCCTGTTTTTTGAAATGGGGACGATATTCCTGGGCATTCGTTTGCTGGATCATTTTAAGATGAATCGAAAACAGATTTTATGGTACGCACTCAATCCGCTGATCATTCTGGAGTTGACGGGCAATTTGCACTTCGAAGCGTTGATGGTTTTCTTTTTGACGGCAGCGATTTATTTTTATGTGAAGTTCGGAGCGTGTTTTTATGCTGACCACCCGCACCATATTCCTGGACATTTTCCTCCCTTTTCTGCCTCCCGGCCTCCTAAAGGAGTAGCGCCAAACCCGCAAATGTCCAGTAGCACGATTTTGCCTCCCGACCTTCGCAATACCACGGAGCAGGATTCTGAAGGAAGTCCGGCGCGGAGATATGCAATGGGAAACTTACTTTTATCAGGAGTGATGATGGGAATGGCCATTGCGACGAAGTTGTTGCCACTGATGTTTTTGCCATTTTTTATTAAGCGATTGGGCTGGAAAAAAGCGATGATTTATTTTACGGTGATTGGGATAACACTGGTGGCGTTATTTGCGCCATTATTTAGTGGCGTTTTCCTGAGTAATATTGGATCGAGTATTGGATTGTATTTTCAGCGATTTGAATTCAATGGGAGTATTTATTATTTGCTGCGGTGGTTGGGTTTAAAAATTTCGGGATATAATCTGATTCAGGTTTTGGGACCATTATTGGGATTGTTTGTCTTTTGGAGAATAACTTACCGGGCCTTTAAAGAACGTGATTGGAATGATGAGGGGAACCAGTCTGTCTTTTTGCCATCTCACACCTCGATCCTCCCGAAAAGGCAGGCAGACCTAAAGGAAGCCACTCACGCAGACAGATTAAGCTTGCAACAGCTATCTACTTTACAGTTGTTTAGACAAATGCTTTTTGCGTTAACGCTGTTTTTGTTTTGTACGACGACGGTGATGCCCTGGTATCTGAGTGGGTTGATTTTGTTTTCCGTTTTTACGGGACACCGGTATCCGCTGGTTTGGTCTTTTATGATTTTGTTGACGTACGTAAATTATAGTTATCCGGTTTTTACGGAAAATTTATGGGTGGTGGGGATTGAGTATTTGGTGGTGGGGATTTTTGTTTGGTGGGATTTTCGATTAGATAATTCTTCTTTGACTTGGAACGCCATTTCTAAATAAAGCTGCTCTCGTAAGGAATCTTAAAGTGTTGGTTTTCGCCTATTATTTCCCGATACGGTAACCGATTGTTAGATCAAGCCTGTTATCTCCATTTGGTGCACGAACTATTGTTCGTCCGCTATATCTACGAGTCCTAAGATACATCAAGTTAAAAGTTAGTTTTTCTATCTCTAATGAAATACCAGCATTTAATCCAGCGTAAAATTTATTTGCTTTACGTTGAGAAACTTCTCTGTCTTGACGATTAGCTTCATTAAACTCTATAAAAGACCTTATTAATGATGGGCCTATTCCGACTGATATATTTTTATATAAATTATAACGAATATTCAAATCAATATTTAAATCCTGGTGCTTCCAACCTAAGTCAAACATACTGCTTAGGCTACCGTTTCCAGATTCAAACCATTCTACATCATTTCGATTTGTGTAAGATATCCTTAATTTTGCGTCCCATTGCTTATGAATTGGTAGCTGAGCTGAGACACCTAATAAAAGGTTAACTTCCTTCGAATTAATAATCCTAAAACTTCCTAGTGTTCCTGGATATAAAGTAAAAGGCAAATAACTGATCCCTATCTCCGGACTGATGGTAATTTGACTATTCACAGATGGAGCAAAAAATAAGGTAAGGATAAGAATGCAAAGGGGTAATTTATTTTTCATGATTTGTATTTAAAAAACAGATTACTCATATTTTATAGCGTAGGCGGAAACCCCAAAAATTAAGCAGAAAACTATTCCTATTCCTGAATGAAAATTCTAGCGCTATGTTCTTCACCTCTATACCAACACCCATTTCTCCCGCTAATATTAATTTATTTTCATTATAAATCGGAGCAGGATCTGGATTTTCTAATATAAACGGGCCATCATCTCTCCCGTTAATATAAGTGCCCACATAAACATTTGATTCATCTGAAGTCAACCTAAATTGGGGATGCAATCCAAGAATAAAGTAAATCTTAGGATTCAGAACATAATCAAATCGACAGGTAACGGTAGGTGAGACCATCAATTCTTTTGAACTTACCACATAGACATTTCGGTGTCGTGCACTATCTGGCTGAGGTAAGTTCGCATTAAATTCATTATTATTTAAATTTGAATAAGAAAACCTACCAAATCCTATCCCGGTAGAAAATCTCATTCTCGTTAGAACTTGAAATTCAGCAAACCCATGAACGCCCCAATAGTTGGCATTGGGTTTTACAACAAAGAATGATGAAAGTCTTTTGGGGATATCTGAAAAATGATAACCTATCTCTACTCCATAGGTAACTTGCTTTAAGGTATCGCTTATTGCATAAGATTTAGATGATGTGAATGACACAACCAAAAAAATTAACATTAATTTTATAAAAAATATTTTCGAAACTAAATTCATGAAAATTTTTATAAATTACTGAACTGAATAATTTAATCACTTAAGATTCACATCATTAAAAGCGAAAAATATTTTATCTGCAATAAAAAAATATTCTCCCGATAATCCAAGGAAAATATTCTTGCTTATGTCCTCCGTTCCTTTTGGATAGAAACGAAAACCAATTGTTCCGCTAGCATTATTTTTTGTTACTGAAAAATCCAGTTCCTGTTCGGATGTATTGGTCGGCGTTACAATTTTACCTTTCATTTTCCCGCTAAAATTATATTGATATTTTGCTCCCATCAGAAATGCAATTTTTTCTCCCAACCGAAAATCTAAAAACAGGGGGACACCGATATTGAATGCACGTATACAGGTGGATTGCGCTGTACTAAGCGCTTGCATAGATCCACCAATAAGCCGTCGGCTATGATCTTCTCCATATCTGGTTAGACCAAATTCAAGACCAAAATTAAATCCCAGTTTTTC
>CAKZUV010000025.1 GCA_937921555.1 uncultured Saprospiraceae bacterium | reverse complement strand
TGCTTTGTTTGAAGACTACGTCAACGGACAGTTAAAAGCAGCCGGTCTTTCCGAAGAAAATATTAAGAAATACGAAAAGGCCAATCCGGCGTGGATGAGTGTTTATGGTTTGACGCGGTTTTGGTCGAAGAAGTTGAAATTAGTGAAGTAGATTTTACATTTACTTTTTTGATAAAAAATTGGTTAAAAAAAAGGTTGCTGGATGGAAATTCAGCAACCTTTTTTTGGGTAAAACCACCCTACTCCACCACTACCTTTCCAAAACCAATCCGTCCGTTTCTGAATTGGACTTTAACAATATACAAACCATCGGCCAGATCGGCAACCGATATTTTCCTATCGTTTTTTGATAACAATAATTTCCCGTCACTCGCATATATTTCTACTCCAACAACTTCTAAACTACTCTGTATCGTAAAATAGTCGGTTACCGGATTTGGAAAAATCCTAAACAAATCAGCATTAACCAATTCCTCCGTCCCAGTAAAAATCACCGGAACTTCCTGACAGACAGAGTCTACTCCAAAACGATTTTCTACCCGCAGACAGACTTCGTAGGTACCCGGTGTGAGGTAGATATGCGAGGGGTTTTGCGCCGTGGAGGTGGTACCGTCCCCAAAATCCCAGTGCCAACTGGTCGGTGCTTTGGCGGACTGATCGGTGAAGCGGACCTGTGCGGTCGTGTCGGTGTCAGCGTAGGCAAAACTGGCGACGGGACCGAGGGTATCACAGGGCGAACCAGATAAGGGGCCGAGGCGGTAGTTGGGATAGCTGGGCATATTAAACCAATGATAATACGGTAATTCCACCGCCCGCTGGATAACATTACAGGCTACGCCCAACGAGTCCGGCTGATCGATCACGTGTAGATGACGGCTCCGTGTCCACGGAACGGTGATATAGATTTTTCCGTTGGGTGCCAACTGCATCAGGTTAAACTTGGTCGCAATCATACTCGTACTATCCAGACTCGAATCAATATGCCCGTCATAAGTGGCTACTTCTATTTTGGAAGCGACCACATCTTCGGCTTCCATATCAAACTGATAAATGGTCTCTTCCATCGCTACGTACATAAAACGGGAATTGGGAGAGAAGGCAACGCTACCTATACCCCCTATGCCATCTGTAGTTAGTAAATACCGATTGTAATTACTCATCTCTCCAGTACAACGATCAAACTCGTACCAGGTGATACTGCTTTCGGAGGGGCCTTGGACCAAGCCGGACCAACTGTAAATTGCATATAAACTACCATCTGGGGACATCACTGGCTGGTCTGCTCCTAAGATAGGAGATTCATCTACTTCTTGGATGTCATTTACTTCAAACCCTCCATCCCCTAATAACATTTTGAGATATTCATTGGATTTATGATAATTTAACAAAATCCACCAATCTCTACCATTCGCATGACGAGTCGTCACCAACCTTTCATTGGAGAACGTATCTTGAACAATGGTATTCCTTTCTTCTATATTTGATACTTCTACTATGCCTTGATCATTTGTATCATAATTAAATTTAAAATAAAAAATTGAATCTTCTCCTGTGGATGAAACATTATTAGCATCAGTAAAATTCACGTTATCTCCACCAATCGCATAAAACGATTTACTTCCATCAGGATTATCTAAAAAAATAGGCTCACCATGTCTTGGATATCCATATTCTTCGTTATCCCCAGGATGAAGATCTTCCCCCCCAGTAATAACATCTCCGTTCGCGTCAAAAAACTTTGATCCATTACTAAATACTAACAAATCACCATTCGCATCCGAAAAGGAGCTATTGGATCTAAAAAAAACAATCGCTTTAAATATAGAATTATCCAATATAGGTTCATTGGTCATGTTGAAATCCATGACACCAGTATATGTAGTATCACCAGACGAGGTATGTTCTCCAAGTATCCAGTGGGCGTCGTGAAGTTGGGAAAATAAATTATTTAAATTAAATAAAAAATATATTGAAAAAATATAAAACTTAATACAATTATTTTTCATGATTTTAATAATCTGGTGTAAGAATGATTTTTTTTATATAGTACCGATAATCCAATCCCTTTATTTCGATATAATAAACTCCAGGATGATTACCAGAAAGATCCAGGGAAAATCTTCTGGTTGCTTCTTCCAGGTTTCCGTTTAGGATTACTTTTCCGTAAGGGTTAACCAACCGATAGCTACCAGATTTTTCCAAGTACTGGCCCAAATCGACCGTAAATCTTGCGGCGGTAGGGTTCGGAGCAATAATTATTTTATTAGCGATCTCAGACGCATTTTCTGACTTTAGCTTAGCTTTATCGCTATTTTTACAATCTTCGTCGTACTTATCATAATCATAAGTGGCTCCATTGATTTGCTGAATGAATCGTGCTTGTAGCACGGCTCGGCCCCCAGTGAAATGACATTGGAAAGCAATTTCGTCAATAACTCTTTTTTGCTCCTCATCCATCATAAAGTTATTTTTACTCAGCAATTCCAGATATACCTGGTTGTAGTATTTTTGATTTATTTCAAAAATTTCGTTTGCCTCTATATTGCTATTCTGTTCTAGTAATTCTGGATAAACCTTTTGTTGTTCTGTCTTGACGTGATTTAGTTTATTAAGTAATAATTTTGCAACATGACTTTGCTCAGCTGTGACAACTGATAAGTTATTTTCTACCTCTGTCCTAGTCTGACTGCCTGCATACTTTAGTTTTACTCTAAGCCTGTTTGTTTCCTGATTCAATACTTTCAAATCTGAATACAAATCGTTAAAGTCCTCCCCAAAAAAATAAGTCAACTTGGAATATTCCTTTAGGTTTTTGTCGTGTAAATAAAATTGAGCAAGAGGGGTTTTTACATTTTGTTGATTTGCGTAAAAATTAGACACGTCACCGTTTTGTCCTAATAATGCTTGATCACTTTTTAGTCGTTGATAGAGTTGTCGCTTGTATTCGTAATAGACTCCATTTTTTATAGTGTTTGGCGTTTTTACATCTACATTAGCTACTGTAATATCTATTGGTCCAATATCACCTGGATTTTCGGGAGGAGTAAGCGGTTCGTTAAAAGATACTCCACAGGCAGTTTGATCGTTCGGATCAGTCATGATATCACAGCTTATGTCACCATTATCTACCTGAAACCAATTCTCCGCAGAAAAGCCAGGACCAGATGGAACCCCAATTTTGTTGTGTCCCGATGGCCAAAAACTTTGATCTGATCTATATCTATTGTCAAGAAAAAAATCAAGGCCTCCTATGTACCTTGCATAAAACTGGCCCACAGAACCACTCCAGTCGTTCCCAGCAGCAAACTGATTTCCAATACTGGCATTATTCAAAAACAAACCAGCTTGTAAATGATTACCAAACTGAGTAGTATTTATATCAATCAGGGAATTAGCGCCTGTAAAGTTAACACCATATTTTGAATTATTAGTGGTATTGCAACAAAAGAAAACATCACTGGATTCAGTTACATATATGGAATTCCCTATGAAATAATCAGATTCCTGAGGGTAAACTAAGGTATTTATACGATTATCGATAATTTGGAAATTACTAGAGTTGGTGAGTACCATTCCGAATCCGTTGACTTCGGGAAAGGTAGATAACTCATATAAATCCTCAGTTGGACGATCAATCCAGTTGTCAAAAATTAGAGATTCCCCAGTCCATTCATCTATTTGTATACCAACATAGTTATTTTTTCCATAAAAAATATGGTTGGTTGCTATCCGAGCTTTTCCTGCACCTTTACTTAAAGTAATTGTGGCACCAATTTCATTTCCTTTTGTTGATAAGAGTTGTACGTTATCATGAATATCAATATCCCAATCATCGCTTTCAGATTCCATAGTACCTACAATCGTAATGGGAAAATTCGCAATAATGATATTCCCAAAAATATCTTGATCAAAACCACGCCATCCTAAGATACCTCTTGCTTTAGGTATCGCTGACAAATCAATTTCGTTATCATATATATCAAAATTTGAATTATAGCTATCGACTCCCCTGAGAATATTTCTTATTTGGTTGTTACTGATCTCTGTCCCTAAGGAAGTTATGATGAAAATTCCTGTACGCATCGTAGCCGTACCTACTGGATTTGCTATCTCATTATTTTCAATCTCAATGGCACTTGTTTCTCATAAATAAATACCATATTCGGACTCTATGATAGTGTTAGGAGCTTTTTGTAAATCACCAACATAGAATTGATTGGTTTTATCTAAACGGAATGCTGCAAAAGACCTTCTTGTTTCAAATGGAGGTAGTAAATTCTCGGGACATGAAAAACGGTTATTATACACCGCATCTCCCTCAATTCTTTTAACAAAATGAAAGTCATCTCCACCAGACACAAACTGATCGGTATAAACTCCGTAATAATTACCTATAAAATCGTTATTTACAATTCTTAATCGACTTTGATTGGTTGGTTCAACGGCACGGATAGCATCTGATATAATGTTCCCCGTAAGATCCAATTCCCCGTGATTAACTAATTTGATACCCTGCCACATTTCTTCACATCCGCGCAAAGTACATCCAAACAACTCCACCCTATCCGGGTCATAATCGCCATCAATTACGATTGTTGCATTCGGCCCCATTTTGAAAAGGACACCATCAAAAGTAAAGCCCTGGTCAATGATTAGTTGTCCTTCAACGCTGATGCAAGTTCCTGTCAGCGTACCTGTTTCAAGTAGAATACCCGACTCGGCCAGGGACGTCACACTATTTTCATTTGTACCGATATTATAACCATTTTCACAACCACAAAAACTGGGGTTGCAAGTTGTCACTGTTATGTTATTCGTCTCCACGTCAGTTCCACATTCATTGGTCACGCTATGTGTTACCGTGTAGGTACCATTTTCGGGATAGGTAAAAGTGGGATTTACATCTGTACTCGTCGTATTAGCGCCATCACCAAAAGACCAGAGGTGGTTAAAGTTAGCCCCGTCGGTATTTTCGGCACTAGTGAACATGGCAGTTCCACAGTCTGTGGATACGGTAAAGTCCGCGTTAGGTAAATTTTCTAGGTTTGTAGGTTTACCACAAATAACCAATTCGTCAATTTGTCCATCGTTCATAGCAGACCGGATTCTTAAAATTTGAATAGGCTGACAAGGAGGCGCTTCGTTAGCAATCGTATGCCATTTGAGATACCGAATGGTTTCATAATCAGCCATTGGCAACCAAGTATCACCATCCAAATAATCAAAAAATACATGGCTAATTCCACTACCATCAAAAAGATAGATAAAATCTATATCATGAGGTGCTCCTAGATCGATCGTTACGACCACATCTCTGTTATAAGTACTCCAAGTAGAATAATCATCAGATTCGGGGAAGGAACAACAATCAATATTATTTTCAGGATCATTTTGATCATCAATTAGACGGTCTAAATCAGGTGGAACTCTCGGTAATCCTGTCGAGTTATCAATTATAACCTCACCATTCTCATCTAAGATAACTCCCGTTATTTCCACTGCTTCCGCGTGTAGATCAATATTACAACCTTCTTGGGTAGTTGTTACCATTAGCGGAGTACACCAGCTGGTGGAGTTGTTCTCCCCAATACCTATTACATAAAAAAGATAGTCGGTCTCGGGAAGTAATCCACCGATAACCGCTTGCCTAACATTACCCGGGACGTCGCTATCAAAAAGCGTAATATCATCACTAAAAATATCTGGATTATCTGCATTATCTGTAGAAATTCCTTCCCGTGGCCCATACCACAATTGATAATGGTCATAGATTTGCCCTTCCGGAATATCCCACGCGATATTGACAGAACTACAAGTTATGTTAAAATCATCAAGATTAGTAGGACAGCTTATTTCCTCTGGCACTTCATTAATTACCACAAAGATAGGTCGCTCAGAAACCATTACCTCTACTGAATTATTAGCAACTGTCAATTCTGATCTAATTCCAGTCGTACTTGGAACTTCTAATTCAATCAAGGTTGCTTCAGTAAAGTCACCAATATTATCAAGCGTAAATTCAAACGCTTCAATATTACAAGAAGTTGGGCTCCAAATAGCATATATTTCTCGATCATCTCCTGGCGCTACCGGATCAAATTTATAAACCATAGGGCTATTCGCTCCACATTCTAAACTACCTTCCTCGGCGATTCCGGTAAAATCCATTCCCTCCAAAATATTCCTTAAAGACGCAGTATAATACCAAGCCTTTTTGGGTTGATAACCATCATTGGCAGATTCTAGTAGTCCGCATTTTAGATCCCACGCGGCTAATGTATTACCCTGAGAGGCCTGGTCCCGAATTTCGTATACAAATGCTTTGTCAAAGTTGGCGGCAGCAATAGTAAGAAAAGAGCGCGTAATCCACTGTCCGTGCACTTCGTAGCGATCGGAGGTTAATCCCGTAGTTTGGTTTTCAATTTCCGGAACTAAAAACACATTACTCAAAGAGTTTTCTCCCGGAGCCGTGTTGTAACCAAACTCAGATAACCATAAGTCAAAGTTTTCTTCTAATTTCTCCTATGCCCAATTTCTTAGCAGATCTATCTCCCGGAGTTTATCAAAAAGCTGAGACTCCTCTGGACTGATGCCTGCTCCAAGGTTATAGTCTCCAATATCATTAGAATAGTGATGAAAATTAAATACATCAAAAGGAATGACCGGTATCTCCTGGCCAGTCGTTGGATCTACAACACCACTTCTATTGGCCATGAACCAATCAAGCATACATTCCAGATAAGGTTTATCAATATTAGAAGTCCCTCCCATTACAAAAGGCATCATTTCTCTTACTCCCAAATCGTACGTTGGCGGATTAGGCCCACACCCATTTTGTCCATCCATATCAGGTGCGTCCGGTCCACCAAATCCGTCATAAGCAATACTAACCATCATGGCATATTCTTCCGGCTCAATGGTTCCAGCATCATCCCAAAAATGATCCTGCTCATTCCAATTTTCTACAAAATGTACTAAACCGCGAGTAGTTGGATTCGCTGGATCTCCATCATGCTTGTCAGCTGCAGGATTTAATGAACCACCTGCTCCATAACGATTAGCAAATTGGGTTAAATAATCTCCGTACCATCGATACCCTAACGGATCCAACGGATCATCCGCAAGTACGTTAAGGTCCCCACAATAATCATCATCTTCCACTATAAAAGATGGTGGACCAATTGCATTAGGCACTCCATTAGAAACGCCCTTTGATCCCAACATAATAGTTGCACATACCTCTAAGTTGAGGTCATTCAATTCCTGATAAAAATTATCATAGGAGGTGATGCCACTTTCTCCTGAATTGGCTGGATCCCATTCATATCTATTAACAGGATATGGAAAATCCGCTATTTCATCCACATCCCAATTATGATACTCTCTTACACTTCCGACACAGGTCGCAAAATCAATCGGGTCGGCTCTGCGTAAATTAATTCCCATAAATTGACTAAACTCTACTGTTCGATCAGCTTCTGCTTGTACATCAAGCTCCGTACATTCTCCCCAATCCGGTGGTGGTGTTTGAGCAAAACTTAAGAAAGAAAGAAAGAAAGAAAGAAAGAAAGAAAGAAAGGTAAAGAGACTTCTTCATGATGAGTGATTTTGAGCGTTAAAGAAATTTTTGCGGTCAAAAATGAAATATCGTTCTTAAACTAACAATATCTACAACGTGAATGTAGGGCAAAAAATTTAATTAACGAAACAAATCATAACAAATTAAAATTATTTAACATTTTAATGTTATTTAAATACATATTTTACTTATTATAAATTTACAACAATGAGAATTAGAAATACCCTAATGAATTAATACACTCTCACTAAAAACAAGTACAATATTCTCTTCCAAACGGACATCTCATCGGTTCGTATTCGCAGGTAGCAACGTGCCAATAATAGGTAGTGAGAATGGGAACTTCACGGGAGAGTAACGCAACGATGGTTTGGTACTTGAGGGCCTGATGTACGCGGGGAGGGAAATAGATTAAAAAGCCGTAGGCTTTCAAGAGGTTGGTAAAAGCGGTTTCTATTCTTCTGATTTGGTTGGCGGAAAGCTGCTGAACGGGCGGAAACTGAATGGGTTGAATATTCAGATATTCTCCCAGCAATATAAAATTCGCCTGGTCTACCTCCGCTTCGAGTGCTTCGGGGGCATCCGGATACTTTTTTCCTTCCATCAGGTCTTTTACACTGTCAGCAGAAGATTGAAAATCTCCAATTAACTGATCTATATATTTTTCCATTAAGTCTTTTCTATTTTAGGAACTTGAAAGATGGGACGGAAAGTTTTTTAATGACTTTTCGTCTGTGTTCAAGGTTTTTGTTTCCTACTATAGATCATACGTTTCTAAATAATAAAAGTTACTTTAAACCACTACCTCTTCGTCGTAAAATTCATACCTAAAGGTATCGACCTGTTCCCCCGTAGGACTACTGATTGTGATCGTCTGTACATATCCATGATCCCCGAATTCGTATTCCGTAGATTCGAGTACCGCTCCTCCACCTCTGGACCGGGTATTTTTGATAATGCGCTTTTGATCGTCGTATTCCCAGGTTTCTTCGAGTTGGGAATCCTGTACCAGGTCGTCCATGAGGTAACGACTCCGTTCTCCCGCTTCGTTGTATTCGATGGTGTCGGCCCGCAGGACCTGATCTTTTTCGTCGTATATTTCTATCTCAATTAACTGGCCTTTATCATCAAAAAAGTAATCATAAAATTGCTGAACGGCAGGTGCTCCCTTCATCTCAACTTTCCGGCTTACCGGACGGCCATTGTCATCGTAACTGATAGCATGCTGCTGCTCCAGGATTTCTCCTTCTCCGTGCCGGATTTCCTCCAGTACTTTTCCTTCCTGATCCATTCGCTGGTAGATTTTTTCTTCAAAAACGCCATTCTGATCGCGAACGGTCATCGTTACACTATTGTCCGCGGGCTGGTAATCAAAGGTGGTAATGGATTCTCCGCCATTTTTATATTTCACCATTTTGGTGGCGGGCTTTCCGCTATCGTTCAGGGTATAGGTGGTGATCTGATCGGGTGTGTCTCCTTCGGAAAACTGCTGTTCTTCCAGCAAATGCGACTCGGCGTCAAATGTTCTGACGATTCTTTGTTCAATGGAGCCATCGCCCAGATAATAGGCTTCTTCGAGCAGATTACCGGCGGGGTCCCGGACTTCGAGGGTTCGCAATTTTGGTTCGGTTTCCGTATGGTCTGTTAACACATAACGGGTGATGGATTTTATTTTTTTCATAATGAATTGTTTGGAGATGCAGGGGTGTTCCTTTTCAGGATAAATTTGGAATGTTTTATCAATTTCGGATTTGTTAAGCTGCTCTTTAAAAAATAATGCGATCCCGATGGGATCGGACGAACGCGGGCCACGAATCGTGGCTAACATAATGTGATCCCGCTGGGATCAGCCAAAAATATGCGGCGATTTATGCAAAATTTTCCTGGTTAAAAAATATTCCGCAACAAATAATGCAACCAACAAACGCGGACCCAAAATCGCAGTCAGCATCATGTAATCCGCTGGGATCAGCCGAAAATATGTGGCGAAATTGTGTAAGACTCTTTTGATTAAAAAAAGTAATTTTCCCTTCAAAGTGGAACAACAATTCGATGTACTATTAGAAGCTGTTTTAAAAAATCCAAAATTTCACCCCAATTCGAAAGAGGGATTTTACAGTTTTCCACCTTTTCTGTTTTGTGACCTGTCTGCCGACGCAGGAGGCAAATTCAACAAGCGCAGCGACTCAACATCTCAACAAGTAAAACGACTCAACGCGCGCAGCGCCCAAAAAAATCAAAATCTAAACGTCGCTCCCACACTTGGCAGGATCGGCAACTGATCCCGGCGTTCGTAATTGATCCGGTCAAAAAAGAAAATATTGTTTCGGTCGTACGCATTGGTTACACTCGCTGTGATCTGCAGATTGGAACGTTTTGAAAAAGTAATTGTCTTTTTCATACTGAGATCCAGTCGGTGATAGTAAGGCAATCTTCCGCCGTTACGCTGATCCGCAAAATCTACACCCAGTTGTCCGTTTTCCGTCAGGATATCCGAAGAAATTCCATCTTGCAAAGTATAATTGGTAAAGAATCCTTCGGTCAGGGTAAAAGGAAATCCGGAACCTAAATTCCAGCGTACCCCCAACTCCCAGCTCTTATCGCCACCGAATGTATAGGTTCCCAGGAAGTTCAGATTGTGACGACGGTCAAAGACGGTATTAAACGTTTGCTCTCCGTCAAAACGATCTACGTAGCCGAGCGAATAGGCCAGCCAGAAATAAAAATTAGGATCCTGGTATTTGGCTAAAAAATCAATTCCGTAGGCTTTTCCGGTTTCTGTACTGAACTCCGGATCGCTTTCACTTTGCTTGTCCCGGTTGATATTAATCAGCTGACTGAAACGTTTATAGTAAGGCTCTACGTTTAATGTAATTTTATTATTTACATCAAATTCAAAACCGGCAATCACGTGTTGTGCAAGTTGCAGTCGGTTTTTGGTTGGTGTCCGGGTGCCCGGTTCGAAGATGGTTTCTTCCGGTCCGGACAGAAATCCAACGAACAGGTTGACGATGTCTTCTTCGTTGATGGTACTGACAAGGTTTTGCGAGTAGAATCCACCCGCTGCTTTAAATCGCAACCGGTCGGTGATATTGTACTTCAGACCCAGCCGGGGTTCGGGAGAAAGCGTTCCCTGAGATGCGTAAAACTGAAGTCGAATGCTGGGTTCGATGATCAGCTTATCTGTTTTAATTTTATATTTAAAAAATCCGGATAATTCAGAGGTAAAATCTTCTTGCTGGAAAGAAATTCCCAGAAAATTACGAAACTGAAAGTTGGTATTAAATCCATTGAATTCAAATCCGTATTTGATTTCATTGTCATTATTAAAATACGTAAAATCCAGTCCACCGGAAAAACTGGTAATACTGCTGAAGCGCGGATCATCATTGCCTTGCTGCAAATTTATTTTATAATCAGAAAAAGCAAAGGTTCCGTTAATCAGAAAACTCGACGCGGGCGGAATCAACGTAAAATTAGCGCCGGCACCAAAATTATCCCATTCAAAATTAGCGACATTTTCAAAGTTTACCTGATCCCCGAAACGGAATCCAAAGAGGTTAAATTTACTTCCGTTGGCCGTACCAAAAGATAATTTTCCATAAATATCATTGAAGTTATAAGGCAATCCAGCCGAGTCGGCGTAGCTGTACAGTGCTTTGGAAGTCTGTTCCAGATAGGAGTATTTTCCCGTTACCAGAAAAGAAGCATACCCTTTTCCTTCTTCCAGTTTTTTGAGCGGACCTTCAATTAGTACTTTGGATAAAAATGGATTGGCCGAGACCAGACCGCTGAGGTTTTTCTTGTTTCCTTCTTTGGTATTGATATCCACAATCGCCGAAACCCGTCCTCCGTATTCAGCACTAAAACCACCGGTCAGTACATCGACATTCCGAACGGCTTCGGTTTCAAATACCGAGAAAAAACCAATGGAGTGAAATGGATTATAAATCGTCATTCCATCCAGTAAAATTTTATTTTGAATGGGCGAACCACCCCGGATATAAAGTTGTCCCCCCTGGTCACCCGTCTGAATTACACCGGGCAGGACCGTTAAATATTGAGCAATATCCGGTTCTCCACCGATGGAAGGCATCGCCCGAATTTGTTTGGGCGTCAGGGTAACGGCCGATATTTTTACTTCCGTTTTTGCTTCCGACCGCGACGCGGTAACATCCACTGCCTGCAGTTCTACCCCGCCTTCTACCATGTACAAGGCCTGGTAGGCATTGCTACCGGAGGTGATTTCGACGGCGATACTCGTACTATCGTAGCCGATGTACTGACTGACGAGCTGGTATTCTCCGACGGGTATATTGGTAATAGTAAAAAAACCTTCAATATCTGTGTTGGCTCCAAAAGTGGTTCCCTCCAGATAGACATTGCTGAAAGGAACTGGTTCACCGGATTCTTTATCATAAACATTTCCACGCAAATTTCCGGTTTGGGCGATTACTACGGAGGTGGTCATTAATAGTAGTAACAGCAAAAGGGTATTTTTCATAACAATATATAGATTTAGCGGGCAAAGATAGCAGATATGCGGGAGGAATGGAATAAATCAGGGGAAAGTTTACGTTAAAGTCGGTGGCTTTGCGGATAACTGACTGATCTCGACGAAGGAGAGTGGCGTATGACAATACGACAAAGGAAGGCACCGCGGAAGCGGACGGGTGGGCACATGGATGTGTGGATAACTGACTGATCTCGACGAAGGAGAGTGGCGTATGACAATATGACAAAGGAAGGCACCGCGGAAGCGGACGGGTGGGCACATGGATGTGCGGATAACTGACTGATCTCGACGAAGGAGAGTGGCGTATGACAATACGGCAAAGGAAGGCACCGCGGAAGCGGACGGGTGGGCACATGGATGTGCGGATGGAAAACGTATCTGGACGGGACGTCCAAACTAACTGTCCAAACTAACTATTTTTTTAGGTGCATGACTGACCGATCCCGGGAAGGAACCGCGCAAGCGGACGGGATGGCGGTTTTGTGGATGTATGGCTTAATAGTTAAAATGCGTGTCAACGATTAAACACACCAAAAGAAATCTACACCAACTCCCCAATCCCGTTCCGGATAATTTCCACCTCTCGGCTGGTCGCATCGACCACCGTAGAAGGTTGGTTTTTTCCGGTCCCACCGTCGATGATCATATCTACTTGTTTGGCATAATCATCGTAAATTTCGCTGGGATTGGTAAAATATTCGAGGATTTCGTCGTCATTTTTGAGAGAAATAGACAAGATGGGACGATCGAGTGCTTCGATGATGGCAACGGCGATTTTGTTTTCCGGAATCCGTACGCCCACTGTTTTTTTACGGTTGGAAAAAATCCGGGGTACTTCTTTGTTGGCTTTCAGGATAAAGGTAAAGGGTCCGGGAGTATTTCGTCGCAGGGTTTTGAATACGTCGTTGTCGAGTTGTGTCGCGTAGCTGGCAAGCTGACTGATGTCTTTGCAGATAAAGGTGAGATTCGCTTTTTTGGGATCGAGGTTCCGTAAGCGGCAAATCTGCTTGATCGCCTTCTGATTTTGAATATCACAACCAAAAGCGTACACCGTATCGGTCGGATAGATGATGACGCCTCCTTTTTCAAGTACTTTGATTACTTGCTCAATTTTGCGGGGAGAGGGATTTTCCGGATGTATTTCTAATAGCAAATTTTTCTGTTTGTATGGTTTGTAGATTATTTGATGTGGGGGTTTTTGATGTGTAAATGTGCGAATTTCTATGCACATCAGGTGAAAAAAGTATAATTAATAGAAACCGACAAAAATCTCAAAATTTGGCCCGGGCTCATATAGGAAATTCTGAGATTTTCACTTTGATTCTCTTTAGCGAAAATGACCCGACAAGTCTAACAATCCGCACATCAAAAAATCCGCACATCCGCACATCAATTCATCCCAAACTCGTCATCCTCATCCCACATTTTAGCCAGAATATCGCTAAAAACCATTTTTGATTCAATAAAATCTTTCCCGATGACATTAAATTCGCAAAGACCGTGGAGCACCATTTCCATGTAAGAATAGGTCGCTTCTTTTGGAATTTCCTTGTTAGACTCGACCAGTTTACGGAGTCCGGCTACCTTATCCAGGGTTTTCTTATATTCTTTTTCGGGTGCATCGTTGAGTAAATCTACGGTATTTCCACCGGCAAACCAAGCGCGGATTGTTCCGTACGGATCTTTCTGTTCGCCTTTTTTCAGTTGATCCGGATTGGGAAATAATTCCAGAAATTCGGTTTTTACCGCTTTACCGATCAGGGCAAGTGCAACCCGGTACGGACCTTCCTGTTCGCCTTCGTAAACCAGTTCTACTTTTCCGGTAATGGCTGGAATGACGCCCCACAGATCAGAAATCCGGGCGGTTGTTTTCTTTTCGCCGTTGATGAGCATCCGGCGTTCGGCGGCGGAAATGAGATTTTCGTAAGCAGAAATACTCAATCGGGCAGACACCCCACTTTTTTCATCAATATACTCACTCTCACGGGCAGCAAAACTTACCTGTTCCAGCAGAATACGGAAAATTTCCGGAACCGCGACCGCTTGTTGCTGACTTTTGGCCAGTTCGGCTTCCTGCTGTGTTATCTTTAAAGCAATGTCTATATTCTTTGGATAATGAGTCAGAATCTGACTTTCGATCCGGTCTTTCAACGGCGTAATGATACTACCCCGGTTGGTATAATCTTCCGGATTGGCGGTAAAGAGGAACTGAATTTCCAGTGGCATCCGCAACTTAAACCCCCGAATCTGCATGTCGCCTTCCTGCAAAATATTAAACAGTGATACTTGAATTCTGGCCTGTAAATCCGGTAACTCATTGATCACAAAAATACTGCGGTGCGCTCTCGGAATCAACCCAAAGTGAATTACCCGTTCGTCCGAATAAGGCAGTTTCAGACTGGCCGCTTTAATCGGATCGACATCTCCGACCAGGTCGGCAATACTCACGTCCGGTGTGGCCAGTTTTTCAACGTAGCGCTCCGAGCGGTGTACCCAGGCAATGGGCGTCTTGTCTCCGTGCTCTTTGATCGTATCGTGGGCGAACCGCGAAATGGGATTCAGCGGATCATCATTCAGTTCGCTGCCCGCCACCACCGGCATATATTCGTCCAGCAAATCTACCAGGATCCGGGCCAAACGCGTCTTGGCCTGCCCTCTCAATCCTAACAGCAATACATTGTGCCGGGAAAGAATCGCTCGCTCCAGGTCGGGAATCACCGTATCTTCAAATCCGATAATTCCTTTAAAAATTTCTTCTTTATTTTGAAGTTTCTGGATGAGATTATCGCGTAATTCGTCTTTTATCGTTCGGGGTTTATAGCCACTTTTCTTGAGGGCACCCAGGGTTTTTATATCTTTCATAGTGG
>CAKZUV010000024.1 GCA_937921555.1 uncultured Saprospiraceae bacterium | reverse complement strand
AGATTCCGGCGCGGCGGCTGTCCCCGCGTTGGGTGGTGTCGCAAAATTTAGAGTAACATCCACAATCGAATCACATCCGGTATTAAAGCTGGTAAAAAATTCTGTACCCGTTGAGTTTGCCTCGTTGTAAAGAGTTCCGTTGACGGTAATTTCAAAACCATCATTTTGACAACCGTCGTAGGTTACAGGATCGCCAGGAATGGAAGGACATAAACAGTCTTCGACGATGATAGTAGTGGTAAAATCCTGACCAGAACAACTTCCGTTCGACGGAGTCGTGTAAGTAAAGGTATAAGTATCGGCAGCTACCCCATCGAAAGAAACATTTGCCGGATCAGTCAGATCAACACCACTTGTATTGGTGGCTGTCCACGTTCCGTTGGTAGCCCCGCCGGTAACCAGATCGTTGAAATTTAAAATTGCATCATTGCCGTTATCACTATTATTACAAATATTAGCCGAAGCAGCGAGTGTAGCGGTCAGGGGTTCGTCCACTATAACACTCACTTCCATAGAGGCATCCGGACAGTTGGCTCCGCTCACCGTATACACAAAAGTGTAGGTGCCGGCGTCTTGTCCACTCCCATCAAACTGATTGCCCGATAATCCGGTGGAAGGTGGGGTGGTCGTTTCTGTCCAGGTTCCGCCAGCATCGGCGCCATTTAGCAGCGTATTCAAATCTATTATGGTACCACCAATATTACATTCCGTGGCAGGTCCGGCTGCAATACCAGCGTTTGGAGCAGCCGATATTGTAATTGTCTCCGTTGACATTCCCGAACAACTTCCATCAGAAGTAAACGTGATTTCGTAAGTCGTTCCCGCAGCAGTGGTGGTAATATCAATTTCCCCGGTCATACTATTAATAGATGCACCATTATTGATACTATAATTACCTGTACTGCCTGGCGTAGATGCAGGAGAGATATTTCCTCCGCTGATACATCCATTTTCAGGATAAGCAAAACTAACATCATCCGAAGAAGTAATTGTGATCATTTCCGTTCCCATATCAGGGCAATTTCCACCAGATGAATATGTAACGGTGTAGGTTACTCCTTCGAAAGTAGAAGTAATATCAATTTCACCAGTAAAAGGATTTATATTCGCCCCGTTGTCAATATTATAACTACCCGTACTGCCCGGCGTAGACGCAGGGAAAATATTGCCTCCGCTGACACAAGCAGTTTCAGGATAATCAAATGTAACATCATCCGCTGCCGCAATTGTAATTGATTCCGTTTGTGTATCAGGACAGGCTCCGCTAGACGTGAATGTAACAATATAGGTTAGTCCCTCAAAGGTCGAAACAATATCAATCTCTCCAGTTGAAGGATTAATATTTGCCCCATTATCAATGCTATATGTACCCGGACTGCCCGGCGTAATGGAAGGAAAAATATTACCATCACTAAAGCAAGCATTTTCCGGGTAATCAAATGCAACATCATCCGCCGCAGTGATCGTGATTGATTCCATATTCGTAGCAGGACAAGCTCCACTAGATGTAAAGGTAACACTGTAAGTTATTCCTTCAAAAGTAGAGGTAATATCAATTTCACCAGTTGAGATATCTATATTCGCTCCATTATCAATGCTATATGTACCCGGACTGCCCGGCACAGATGCAGGAAAGACATTGCCTCCGCTGAAACAGGCATTTTCCGGGTAATCAAATGCAACATCATCCGCCGAAGTGATCGTAATTGATTCCATTCCGGTAGCAGGACAAGCTCCATTGGACGTGAATGTAATATTATAAGTTAGTCCCTCAATGGTAGAGGCAATATCGATTTCACCAGTTGATGTATTTATATTTGCCCCATTATCAATGCTATAACTACCCGCACTTCCCGGTGCAGATGAAGGAAGAACATTACCTCCGCTCACACAAGCTGTTGCCGGATAGTCAAATGTAACATCGTCCGGTGCATTAATCGTGATTGCCTGCATTTCCGAATCAGGACAGACTCCGGAAGACGTAAACGTAATGTTGTAAACCAATCCGGCGATCGTTGTCGCTACGTCTATTTCTCCGCTCACAGGATCTATATTCGCACCATTATCAATACTATATGAACCTGAACTTCCAGGGGTAGACGTCGGTAATATGTTACCCCCATCTGCACACCCATTTGCCGGATAGCTGAAAGCCACATCGTCCGCAGCGGTAATTGTAATCATTTCTATTTCCGAATCAGGACAGATGCCATTCGACGTAAAGGTAATATTGTATGTTAGCCCGGCGATCGTCGTCGCTATGTCTATTTCTCCACTCGCAGCATTTATATTTGCACCATTATTAATACTATAAAAACCTGCACTTCCAGGAATAGATGAAGGGAAGACATTGCCTCCGCTCACACAAGCAGTTTCCGGATAATCAAAAGCAACATCATCCGAAACGTTGATGGTAATCATTTCCGTTTGTGAGTCAGGACAAGGTCCGGTAGAGGTAAAGGTAATATCATAGGTTGTTCCGGCGGTTGTCGTTGCGATGTCAATTTCTCCGCTCGCAGGATTTATGGACGCGCCACCGCTGATGGTGTAAATACCTCCACTACCCGGCGTAGACGTCGGTGAAATGTTACTACCACCCGCACATCCATTTGCCGGATAGCTAAAAGCCACATCGTCCGCAGGGGTAATCGTAACCTGTTGTATATCTGAATCAGAACAGACGCCGTTGGAGGTAAAGGTAATATCGTAGGTCGTTCCGGCAGTCGTCGTTGCGATGTTAATTTCTCCGCTCGCAGGATTGATGGACGCACCACCACTAATCGTGTAATTACCTGTACTTCCAGGTGTGCTGGCAGGGGAAATATTGCCGCCATTGACACAAGCAGTTCCCGGATAGGTGAAGGTTACATCGTCCGCAGCGTCAATTGTAATCATTTCCGTTCGTGTATCCGGACAAGGTCCAGTGGACGTAAATGTAATCGTATAATTTTGTCCCGGAGTGGTTGTGGCAATATTGATTTCTCCAGTAATATTGTCAATAACTACTCCGCCACTAATCATGAAATTACCCGGACTGGACGGTACTGTTAAAGGAGAGACATTGCCTCCATTCTGACAAGCATTTGCCGGATAACTAAAAGCAACATCGTCCAAAGCGGTAATTGTAATCTGTTGTATATCTGAATCAGGACAGGCTCCGTTGGAGGTGAATGTAATATCATAAGTCGTTCCGGCAGTCGTCGTCGTGATGTCAATCTCTCCGCTCACAGGATCTATAAACGCACCACCACTGATGGTGTAACTACCTCCACTTCCGGGCGTAGACGTGGGTAAGATGTTATTCCCTCCTGCACATCCATTTGCCGGATAGCTGAAAGTAACGTCATCCGCAGCGGTGATGGTAATCATTTCCATATCTGTATCAGGGCAGGCACCATCAGATGTAAAAGTAATTGTATAGGTTTGTCCCGGAGTGGTTGTGGCAATATTAATTTCTCCGTTCGCAGAATTTATGAATGCGCCATTGTTGATACTATAAGAACCGGTACTTGCCGGTGTGGTAGCAGGAGAAACGTTGCCGCCATTGAAACAGGCAGTTCCCGGATAAGTAAAACTGGCATCATCCGAAGCAATGATCTCGATCATCTCTGTTTGCATACTCGCACATCCTCCACTGCCAGACGTAAACGTAATATCATACATCTGCCCCGGGACAGTCGTTGCAATATCAATTTCTCCACTGAGGGGATCGATGGTTACTCCGCCGCTGATGGTAAAAGATCCACTACTATTGGGTAAAGCGGAAGGAAAAATATTGGTTCCATCAAAACAAGCCGTTGCCGGATAAGAAAAATCAACGTCCGCACTTCCCGTTGTAACAGATGCATCAAAGTCATCACAATCGTCGTTTACACTAAATCCGTCACAATCGAAATCTATTCCGCAGTTATCACAAGTTAGTATGACTTGTCCTGGCAGGGTAGCTTCATTCCCGGTGCAATAGACCGCCACGTTGTCAACTGCAAGATCTTCACCTTGTTCATTTATTCCATTTATATCAATGCGGACAGACATGTTTAGCCCCTGACCCGGAATTTCAAAACAATAAGAAGTAAAGACGTTCGTAATTTCAGGAGCACCGTCCCCATGGCCATTGCAGTCTGCGTCAAAAGAAGGAGCATCTGTGCCCAGGGTACTTTCCACGACTGCCAGTTGAACCGGAGCATTGCCATCCAATCCAACACTAAAACTAATAAAAGAATTCGTATCCCAGGCTTCACTTCCGTCGGCGTCTTCCTCTCCTTCGGCTAAATCAACACAGAGGTATAATTTTTCAGTGGACGAACAACCGCTGATATCTATACCGGTCCATTCCGCAAATTCATCGTCATTTGGATTTGGTGGATCTAAAAACGGTCCGCACGCTGAACCATTTGCATCCGTATTGTAAGCACCCAAAAAACCTCCGTTGGCGTTTCCATAATAAGGACCGAAAAAATTAAACAATGGATCTATCTCATTACCACATCCCACCCCAGGCAGACAAACAATTCCATAGTGATACAAATCGCTAGCACCATCTGCTACATTCGCACACTGAGGACTGGTAGTGAGGGTGGCTGACACGTTACTCCCATCAAAATCATCTATCCATATCTGACTGTAGGCATTTGTTGCAAATAGTATAAAAGACAGGATAATACAACAAAAAATTCTCATGATTAATTTGTTAGTGGAGTGGTTATGCAATAGAATTTGTTATAAAGTATCAGATATAAAATTCCATTTGGTTAGAATTTATCTGTTCTTAGACCATCTCAGTGTATGGTGAAAAACCTTAAATTTAGTTGGATAAGTGTTCGTGAGAAAAGCGCTAAAGGCCGAGATCGGCTTGCCTTAAATTGGTTAACCAATAATTGGTAGACCAAATTTAGTTTAAATTTTGACAAAAGAAAAGAAAAGTATTTTTTTTTTGCTTATTACAGGAAAAAGCGACAAATATTTGGCTAAGGAATGTTTTTTCTGGTTTGACTGCTTTTAAAAATCCCTAAACAAGCAATTTTAGGAGAATGCAGAGCGAGAAAGAGTTCAGGAAAAGTTAAGTGCTATCCTATCTGTTCATTTTCAGGATCATTACCGCCAAAGGAGCCAGATTCAGTACCAGGTGTTGTTCCTGACCGTGCCATGATTCTTTGACCGGCACGAGTTCTCCTCCATTTAATTTACCGCTACCTCCGTATTGCGTAGCGTCCGTATTGAGTACTTCCTGCCATTTTTTTCCACCGGGAACACCAACTTTGTAAGCCTCATGTACGACGGGTGTCAGATTACAAACCACCAGAATATCTTTGGATTTTTTTAGCCCTCTACGAAGATAAGCAACGACACAATTTTTATGATCCCCGTGATCGACCCACTGAAATCCTTCCGGACTAAACTGTTGCTCGTAAAGAGCGGGCGTGTCCCGGTAAAGTTTGTTTAAATCCGCAGAAAGTCTCTTAATGCCCTTGTGGTATTCGTAATCTAAAAGCCACCATTGAAGTCCGTGCTCAAAATTCCATTCAGTAGTTTGTGCAAATTCCCCTCCCATAAACATTAGTTTCGTCCCCGGATGCGTCATCATATATCCGTAGAGTGTACGAAGGTTGGCAAAGCGCTGCCATTCGTCACCGGGCATCCGGCTGATGAGCGAACCTTTGCCGTGTACGACCTCATCGTGGGACAGAGGCAGCATAAAATTTTCACTAAAAGCATACACCGTACTAAATGTAAAATCATTTTGGTGGAAAGACCGGTAGATAGGATTGCGTGCAAAATAATTTAAAGAATCGTGCATCCAGCCCATCATCCATTTCTGACCAAAACCTAATCCTCCCGCGTAAACCGGTGCGGATACACCACTGAAAGAAGTAGATTCCTCGGCAATCGTCACCGCGTCGGGATATTCCTGATAAACGGCCGTATTAAAATCTTTTAAAAAAGAGATCGCTTCCAGATTTTCGTTACCACCAAATTTGTTGGGAATCCACTGTCCTTCTTCGCGCGAATAATCCAGATACAGCATCGAAGCCACCGCATCCACCCGCAGTCCGTCCGCGTGATAAACATCTAACCAGAAAAGAGCATTGGAGATCAAAAAATTACGCACTTCGTGACGGCCATAATTAAAGATACAACTCTTCCAGTCGGGATGAAATCCCTTGCGTGGGTCCGCGTGATCGTAGAGGTGCGTTCCATCGAAGTCAGCCAGTCCGTGGGCATCTTCCGGAAAATGCGAGGGCACCCAATCGAGGATTACCCCGATTCCCGCTTCGTGAAAAGCATCGACCATTGCCATATATTCTTCCGGAGTACCAAAACGGGCACTCGGTGCAAAATATCCGGTCAGCTGATATCCCCAGGACGGACCGTAAGGATGTTCCATAACAGGCATAAATTCTACGTGGGTATAATTCATCTCCCGGACATAAGCCACCAACTGTTCGGCCATTTCCAGGTAGCTGAGGGAACGATCAATGGCATATTTTTTCCAGGATCCCGGATGTACTTCGTAAACGGAGTAAGGCTGTGGTTTCCCCGCTTTCTTTTTCCGGGCAGCCATCCATTTTTTATCTTTCCATTTATAATCCAGTTTCCAGACTACGGAAGCGGTTTGCGGGGGATTTTCCCAGCGACGGGCAAATGGATCGCCTTTTTCAAGCTGACGCCCACTGGGGGCAACAATCGCATATTTGTATACCTCACCGTGACCAATGGCAGGAATAAATCCTTCCCAGATTCCTGATCCATCCGAACGACAAATTAATGGATGAGCGTGGCGGTTCCAACCGTTAAAATTACCGATCACACTTACATTCTGTCCATTTGGTGCCCAAACGGCGAAATAAGTCCCGGCTTCTCCGTTGTGCTCCACCAGGTGACTCCCTAGTTTTTCGTAGAGCCGGAAATGTTTACCTTCCCGGAAAAGGTGGATATCCAATTCAGTTAATAAAGAAAATGACTGGGTACTGGTTGATGAAGGCATAGGGATTTTTTTCTGATTTGACTAGTTATGTCGTTGGTCAAAAATAGGTAGAAAAGCCGAAGTAAGGTAATGATTTTAACAGTTTTTCTTTTTTTTAGAAAATGCCTACTTTTATAAAGAAATTTAATCCGTATACTATCTTACTTTTGGTGTAGTTTAAATCAGATGACAAACTAAAGCCAGATCAATTTCGTTATTTTTACGTATGTTATATCAGATGTTGTATACGTCCTGCGCTGGCGGCCATTGACAAATCAAGTCAACCACTAAAACATGAAATTAAAACTACCCTTACTTTTTCTATTTATTCTAATTTTTCAGGCTGGACTATTGGCAACGCACAACCGGGCCGGAGAAATCACTTATATCCAAATCGGACCTCAAACTATTGAAATAACCATTACCACTTATACTAAAACCAGCAGCACTAACGCCGACCGTAATGAACTGGAAGTAATGTGGGGAGATGGCACCAGCGATATTTTAGTGCGAACTAATGGTCCCGTAATGGGTGGAATTCCCAACGGAGAACCATTAGCCAATGATACTAAAATAAATATTTATAAAGGAACACATACTTACCCCAGCCTCGGACACTTTGTCATCAGTATGAATGATAGAAACCGAAACGGTCAGATTTGTAACGTCAACGGAGCCAGTCCGGACAACGTTTCCTTTCATCTGGAAACCACTGTTACACTATTTAACCAGACTTTTGAGGCACCTAACAATTCTCCTATTTTATTACAAGCGCCGATTGATATTGGATGTGTCGGACAGCCTTTTCAGCACAATCCCAATGCCTATGATATTGATGGTGACAGTCTTGCCTACCGGTTGATCGTCCCCTTGCAGGCGCCAAATTCTCCGGTTCCTCTTTACAGATTTCCGGATGAAATACAGCCGGGGCCTGATAACAATATTACTTTTAACGAAAAAACGGGCGACTTTTTCTGGTTTAGTCCGCAGCAGGAATGCGAATATAATATCGCTTTGTATATCATCGAATACCGGGATGGGAATCCCATTGATACGCTGATCCGTGATTTACAGATTCTGATTGAAACCTGTGATAATCTTCCACCGGTCATCGAAACGGAAGAAGAAATTTGTGTGGTCGCCGGCGAATTAATTGAATTTGATGTAACCGCTACTGCCCCCGAAATGGAATCAGACCAACTCGTCAATCTAACCGCCACGGGTGGTCCTTTTGAACTGGATATTAGTCCTGCCACATTTGACGAAGCACGGTTTTATGAAGATCAGCCGCTCACCCGAAGCTTCCGCTGGCAAACCCAATGTGAGCATATTGAAGATCAATTCTATACCGTTATTTTTCGATCAGCGGATAATTTTCCCGTAACCATTGATCAGGCCAGTGGCGATACTTCTTTTTTATCGACGCTGAAAATTGTCCGGATTAAAGTAGTCGGACCCGCTCCGGAAGAAGTAACCGCCATACCGGATAACGGACAGGTGGAAGTCAGTTGGAAAAATCCCTACGTGTGCGAAGATGCGGCCAACGAATACTTCCGGGGTTTTACGGTCTGGCGACGAATTAACAGCAATACCTTTCCCATTGATACTTGCGTGACGGGACTGGCCGGACAGGGCTATACCAAAATTACCCCACAAACGATACAGGATGCCGACGGTGACCGCTACGTCTATATAGATTTTGAAGTAGAAAGAGGACTTACTTATTGCTACCGGATTTTAGCTGAATTTTCCCGGCTAACGCCCAGTGGTTTTGAATTTAACCGGATTGAAAGCCTCCCTTCCGAGGAAGTCTGCGTACAACTGAACCGGGATATCCCGCTTCTCACCAATGTCAGCGTACAATCGACCGATACCAACAATGGAACCATCGAGGTCATCTGGTCTACACCCGATGCAGATGATCTGGATACGCTCCTTAATCCGGGACCTTACGTGTATGAGCTCTGGCGTGCCACGGGTAATACGAGTACCGGTTTTGAGCTGATACCGGGTGCTTCTTTTACCGCGCAGAATTTTTACCAGGCCGTCGATACTACCTTTTTAGATACCGGCCTGAACACTACCGACAATGCTTACACATACCGATTGGCTTTTTATGTTAACAATGAAACAGAACCGATAGATTTCAGTCCCACGGCTTCTTCGGTGTACATCGACGTAGCGGCAACCGACAACACGAATATTCTTTCCTGGAACGAGGCAACTCCGTGGAATAATTTTTTATACCGGATTTTCCGTTTTGAGAATAATATGTTTACGTTGATTGACAGTACAAGTGAGCGTAGTTATACGGACAGCGGATTGCTGAATGGTCAGGAATATTGTTACCGGATAGAAAGTGAAGGAAGTTATAATATTGAAAATATAAAATCTCCTCTTTTTAACTTATCGCAGGAAAACTGCGGAACGCCGCTGGATACGGTACCGCCTTGTCCGCCGATTTTAGTGGTCGGTAATTTATGTAACGAAGTGGAAGAAGATTTTCCGGAATCAGATTTCATCAACAATCTGATCTGGCAGAACCCTAATTTTATTTGTCCTGAAACGGATGATGTTGTTGGCTACCGGGTTTATTTTTCCGAGCGGGAAGGTGGCGAGTTGGAATTAATTCATTCGACGGATTTATCGACGGATACGACTCTTTCACATAAGCCCGATTTTGGGATTGCGGGATGCTACGGCGTCACGGCAGTTGACACTTTTAACAACGAAAGTGCTTTTAGCGAAATTATTTGTGTTGATAATTGTCCGCAGTATAACTTACCCAATGTGTTTACCCCCAATGGTGACGGTGCGAACGAGCGGTTTATTCCGTTTCCTTATCGTTTTGTAGAAAGTGTAGATTTTCAGGTATTCAATAAATGGGGAAATCTGGTTTTTGAGACCAATGATCCGGATTTGAACTGGGACGGCAAGAATCTGAACGGTAAAGATTTGAAGGAGGGTGTATATTATTATTCGTGCCGGGTGTTTGAAAGCCGGGTAAGTGGCGTCCGGCAGAATCCAGAAATTTTGAAAGGGTGGATTGAGTTGATACGGTAGAGGGGGGAGTTTTGGGTTTTGGGTTTTGAGTTTTGGGTTTTGGATTAAAAAATGAGAATGGGGTTTTATGACATTTTAGTAATCGTACCATCGACTACCCCTTTTATGAATGCTTCGTCAACGTTTAGTATTTTGATTATTAAAGCAACAGGGAGTTCTTTTTCAATCATCCTTTTTATCGCCTGGACATTTTTATTGTGAAGACCTTTTTTTTCTCCCTTTTGTATGCCCTTTTCTATTCCCTGCTGCATTCCCTCCGTGTAATAAGCTTCGATGGCGTTCATAATTTTTTAATTAAAAGATAAGACAACGATGAGGCGAGCCTTATGACATTTCAGTAATCGTACCATCGACTACCCCTTTTATGAATGCTTCGTCAACGTTTAGTATTTCGACTATTAAAGCAACGGGGAGTTCTTTTTCTACCATCCTTTTTATCGCCTCGACGTTTTTATTGTGGAGACCTTTTTTTTCTCCCTTTTGCATTCCTTGCTGCATACCCTGCTGCATGCCCTTTTGCATTCCTTCGGTGTAGTAAGCTTCGATGGCGTTCATAATTTTTGATTTTGATTTTTCAGAGGTATCACTGAGTAATTTTGTTACCTCCGGTTTACTAATATCGTAATTTTTTATTAAAAATACAAGCATGGTTTGCTGATAAATATCATTCTCTACTTCTACCAGAAAGCTAAAATGCTGCCGGATATACGCCTTATTTTTATGATATTTAAAAGTTAACAGGCTGCTGGCAAGAAAACGTTTTTTCAACTGTTTTAGTTTCTCGTCGCTTTCCCGATTGAGGTCAATCAGATGAAGATCGAAACTTGGGATAAACCGCTTTAAGTCGTCATCCAGTTTCCCCGGAAACATATCTGTAAATGCACGCTCTTTCCACTTTTCTTCGCCGTGGTACAGGATAACCGGAATAACCGGCGTGACAGGTTCAGCGTTATCGCGTTGTTGCTCCCAGATTTTAAGCATGTAGCCAAGTAGCTGAAGATGAGGGTTTTGAGCATAGTAACTCTTGTGTTCAAAAAGCAGTGTTATCAATACCTTGTCTTTCTGCTCTCCATAATCACAGGTGTAAACGACGTCCGAATACA
>CAKZUV010000023.1 GCA_937921555.1 uncultured Saprospiraceae bacterium | reverse complement strand
TCAAATAATTTTTTATCCCGAATGGCATATTTGAGCCTTTCGACGCATTGCAGATAAAGATCCGCGTCGGGGAAATTATATTTACGGTGGAGCGCTTGCTTTTTCATAATTCTTTAGGTGTTTCTGGTAATGAAAATGGTGGCTGACATGCAATAGACTTTATTCCAAAATAATTTGTATGCTCCCAAATGATCTTTTTGTCCATCTTTTCGGCTTTTTTATCGCCCATAGCGCGGCTATGCACTCAAAAAAGAGCCTCAATCTGATCGAAAATATCTATTTGGTTTCTCTACAAAACATTATGGAATTAAGTCTAATAACCACCGCAACAAAGATAAAATAAGCACGATAAAAAACAAAAAATTTCAGATTATTTTTTAATAAATTTTTGCTTAGATTATTTTTACTCAGTTATAATTTTCTTTACATTTAAAAATGGTGTTTATCTTAATGTCACAATTAATGAAAATTTAAACAAGCTCTAAAGGAAAAAGTATAAAGCTATTTCTGCAACGAATCTTTTAGCGGAATTTTGAGTAAAATAATTGAATCGTTTTTTGAGGAAGAAGGAATCATGCTTACGATTACGGAAAGCTACCCGCTGACAGGTGAACTCAAAACGGCGAAAAACCATAAAATTTTATTCCGGCCCCAAGGGAGAGACTTTATGATTTTCACCTTGCTTTCATCACTCAAAACTGGTTACCCACTAAATACCTGACCAATGACTAAAGATCAAAAAAAATTACTTCGGGCCGACTTGTTCCGTCACCTTGATGGTATTGTCACCGCACCTACTGCCTACGCTTTACACGTAAAAGGAGTGTTAGATTTTTTACTGAAAGAAAAAGAATGCAATCTTTCAGATTTGGTGACCCGATTTAAGGCCAACGAAGGTTATCTGAATATTGCCCTGCGGGTACTGGCCGCACAATCCTGGATCACTTATGAAGTAGAAAAAGAGCAGGTTACGGTACGTACCAATGAGCGTAGTACAACGGCATTTGCCCTGGTTCCATTTTACGAAGAAGTCGTAGAATTAATGGAACTTTCCGGTAAGTACCACCGCCGGAAATTTGAAATGGAACCGTTCCTTTTTCTGGAAAAGATTTTTAAAAACTTTAAGAATAACTATGGAATTGTTCTATCTGACGATCCGGAGATTTTGAAAATTCAACAGCAGATATTAAAGCACATAGAGGGCGTTATAGTGGGGCCGACGGTCGTTTCCCTGGGGATGAATGGCATGTTTCACAAATATTTTATGGAGGCTTCCTTCATGCCGGAAGAGTTTCACGGAGAGGGGGAAAGCTTCGCGCGGCTACTGGATATTTTTGTTTTCCTGGATTGGTTTGAAAAAAAAACAAACACGTATAAGTTTACTGAAAAAGGATTGTTTTATGCGAAACGTGCCAGTGCCTACGGTGTAACGGTGTCCTATATTCCGGCCTTCCGGAAAGTGAAAGAACTGATTTTCGGGCAACCCGATATTTTCTGGAATCTTCCCTCGGGAAGTCCCGAAATTCATGTGGACCGGGAGATGAATGTGTGGGGGAGTGGAGGAGCACACGCCGCTTATTTTAAAGTAGTAGATGAAATCATTATTGATATTTTTAATCAACCCATCGATCAACAACCCAAAGGAATTGTGGACATGGGCTGCGGCAACGGAGCTTTTCTAATCCACCTTTACGAAGTGATCGAAAGCCGGACTTTACGGGGGACCATGCTGGAAGAACATCCGTTGTTTTTGGTGGGAGCGGATTATAATGCCGCCGCGCTGAAAGTGACAAGGGCCAACATTATTCAATCTGAAATTTGGGCGAAAGTCATCTGGGGAGATATTGGCCGGCCCGATCTGTTGGCGAAAGATCTTTCCGAGAATTATGATATTAAATTAGAAAACCTGCTCAACGTCCGGACCTTTCTCGACCACAACCGCATCTGGAGTGATCCTACAGAAAAAACACCTGATCGGGAGAGCAGCTCCACGGGTGCCTATGCCTTTCGGGGAAAACGAATCTCCCCGGCGGACGTGGAAGATAACCTCCGGGAACATTTTATGAAGTGGGCGCCGTACGTTTCTCAGTTTGGTTTACTGGTAATAGAATTGCACACCATCGCAGCGGATATTACGGCCAGCAATCTCGGGCGAACCGCAGCGACGGCTTACGACGCGACGCATGGATTTTCTGATCAATATATTGTTGAAATTGAGGTGTTTAACAAGATCGCCGCCGAAGCAGGATTGTTTCCGGTAGATAAGCATTTTAGTAAATTTCCTAATTCGGAACTGGCAACGGTGAGTATTAATTTATTACGGGCGAAGTAGGGTTTTTTAGTGGGAATGAAGGGGAGAACTGGCTTTTAGCTATTGGCTATTTGCTTCACTCGACCGCGGTAAAGAACACCACTTTATTGCATGCTTATATTTTAAGAAACTTCTTCAACAAAAAAAAGTCACGGATTTTCACCCGCGACTTTTTCTTTTTTCAAAAGGCTAAAAAGCCTGAAAGTTTACTTACTTAATTTCTAACAGTTCCACCTCAAAAACCAGGGTAGAAAAGGGACCGATCTTTGGTCCGGCCGCACGTTCTCCGTAAGCAAGATTATACGGTAAGAATAATTTCCACTTAGAACCCTGTGGCATTAATTGTAATGCTTCGGTCCATCCGGAAATCACTTGAGTGACACCGAACGTAGCGGGCTGTCCGCGCTCC
>CAKZUV010000022.1 GCA_937921555.1 uncultured Saprospiraceae bacterium | reverse complement strand
TAGAGATACTAAATAGATATTTTTGATCAGATTGAGGCTCTTTTTTGAGTGCATAGCCGCGCTATGGGCGATAAAAAAGCCGAAAAGATGGACAAAAAGATCATTTGGGAGCATACAAATTATTTTGGAATAAAGTCTAATGTTCCCTGATAAAGATACAGCTACATAAAAGAGCGAACAAGCACTGGTTTCTTCTTTTTTTATCTAAATTTGTTCTAAATAGGAAGTAATGAATAATCTTTTAATGAAAAATGAATAATGCCTGCCTACCGAATAAGGTACGGTCCGCGATCAGGAACCCAAAACCCAAAACCCATAAACTCAACAACTCAAAACTAAAAACCATCCCATGTCTAAACAACTTATCGAATGTGTTCCTAATTTCAGTAATGGAATTAATCCTGAAGTCATCAAACAAATTACGGACGAAATTCAAAAAACAGAAGGTGTAAAATTACTGGATGTTGATCCGGGTAAGGCTACCAACCGGACCGTTGTCACCTTTGTCGGTGAACCACAACCAGTCATTGAAGCGGCCTACTTAGCCATCAAAAAAGCCGGCGAATTGATTGATATGGCCCAGCATCAGGGCGAACATCCCCGGATGGGAGCTACGGATGTTTGCCCGTTGATTCCCATTGCCAATATCACTATGGAAGAAACGGCCAAATACGCGCACAAACTAGCCAAACGGGTAGGTGCGGATCTGAACATTCCCGTTTATATGTACGAGTCGGCTGCCACCCGGCTTGAACGCCGTAATCTGGCGACGGTACGGGCGGGAGAGTACGAAGGGTTGCCCCAAAAATTAAAAGATTCCAATTGGAAACCGGATTACGGCCCGACGCAATTTAATGCGCGTTCGGGAGCCACGGCCATTGGTGCCAGAGATTTCCTGATTGCTTACAATATAAATTTGAATACGACTTCTGTTCGCCGGGCAAATTCAGTAGCCTTTGATGTACGCGAAAATGGCCGGGTAAAAAGAGTTGGAAATAAACTGACTGGAGCCATTGTTAAAGACCGGAAAGGTAATCCAAAACGAACACCGGGTGCCTGTAAAGGCGTCAAGGCGATTGGCTGGTTTATCGAAGAATACGGCGTTGCGCAAATCTCCATGAATCTTACCAATATCCGCTTGACACCCCTGCACGTAGCATTCGAAGCTTGCCGCAAAAGTGCCAACAAAAGAGGACTCCGGATTACAGGGTCGGAACTGGTAGGACTGGTGCCATTGGAAGTAATGCTGGACACGGGTAAATATTTTTTAAAACAACAAAAACGATCCGTTGGGGTCTCCGAAGCAGAACTGATCAAAATTGCCGTCAAGTCACTGGGACTGGATGAACTCGGTGCTTTTGATCCAAGAAAAAAAATTATCGAATACCAACTGGAAGATATTTCTGATGCCCCGTTGGTAAACAGTACCCTGAAATATTTTGCGGACGAAACTGCGTCGGAAAGTCCTGCTCCCGGTGGAGGTTCGATTGCTGCCTACGTAGGTGCGCTGGGCGTTTCTCTGGGGACGATGGTCGCCAACTTATCGGCTCACAAAAGAGGCTGGGACGACCGCTGGGAAGAATTTTCGGACTGGGCTGCAAAGGGACAATACCAAAAAGATCAGTTGCTGAAACTGGTAGACGAAGATACTCACGCTTTTAATGGAATCATGGAAGCATTTCGCTTACCGAAATCTTCCGCAGAGGAAAAAGCTTCCCGGACCGCCGCGATTGAGGCTGCTACCCGCCGGGCGATTGAGATTCCACTGGCCGTCATGGAGCAATCGCTGGCGTCCTTCGAACTGATGGAGGCGATGGCTAAAACCGGAAACCCCAATTCTATTTCCGACGCGGGCGTTGGTGCACTTTGTGCCCGGGCTGCCGTCCACGGTGCGTACCTGAACGTAAGGATCAACGTGGGTGGTTTGAAGGATAAAGCTTTCGCCAAAAAGGTGGTCAAAGAAGGACTGGCTATGACAAAAAGGGCTGATAAACTGGAAAAGAAAGTTTTAAAACTGGTAGATAAGGGAATAAAGTAATATGTTGATTGAACAGTCCCGAATAATATTAAATGAGTGCGTGACAAATTAGAAGGTTTGTATTTTTTTGCTGGTTAGCCTGTCTATTCTTAGCTAGTTGGCGATATCCAAATTGAAAAAATGTAGCAATGAAGAAATTTATAGGAGTAATAATTGGTCTAATAATTATCAATTCGAATATAATGAGTCAAAATACTGAATATTATACGGTAGATGAAGCTATACAAAATAAGGAAAATGCAATTTCATTATTCTTGAATTACAACTTTCAAGAAGTAAAACCAATAACAAATTCAATAAGCGAGTTAACGAATCTTGAAGAGTTCAGAATATTTCCAAGATGGTTCGATTTTCCAAAAATTGAAAACAAAAAAGTTGTAAGCGAAAAATTGGATAAGCGTAAAAGTAAAACACCAAATTCAATTCCAAATGGAATAACAAAATGTCAAAATCTAAAACTTATTGACATTTCAAACTCGGAAATAAAAACACTACCAGCAGATTTAGAATTGCTCACTAATTTAGAAATATTAATTTTAAACTATTCGCAAATCAAATTATCAAATGAACTTGCAAAAATAATGGGATTAAAAAATATTAAAGAAATTCAATTAGTTGGAATTGAAATAAACAATGATCTAAAATCAGAATTAGAAAAAATCCCAGAACTTAAAATAATTGCTTCAGTCGAAGATTTTGAGAATCAAATAAATGAAGATGAACAAGTTGATGTCCAGATGCATGCCACATACATGGTTTTTCAAAATGAAAAACAAGCAAATAGATTTATAAATTCAATGCCACATGGATTAGGAAAGAACGCAAAGAAATATAAAAAAGGAAATCGCTGACAATATCAGATCGTCTCTGTGAAGCACGAACAGAGACGATCGATATCATAATCCGTTGGCTTCCTTCTAACGTAGAAACACGTCAGAAGAGCGCCAACTGGCCAACCAGCTAACAGGCAGTGGGCCAAATTTGTTACGCAATCATATTAAATCGTTTCGTAATTCCATTCCGTCGGGACAGCGTTCTAAAAGTTATAGAAATTATAAAAATTTGCTAAAGCAGTTCCTTTTGGTAGCATTAATACGTCTGAAAGGGTAGTTTTGATTAATATCAAATGAATCGGCAAGCCTTTTGTCTTTATTGAAACACTAAGAGCTTGTCTAAACTTCCATTAATTGGCTATAATTGGCAAATTTTATTCTGAATTTCGTTAAAAAGCCTCGCCGATGCTAAGGCATCGTCTGTGTTTTTTGCCTTATTCAAAACAAAATTTTCTCAATTTCGCACAATCATGAAAATTTGGACAAGCTCTAATTACTAATAGAAGTTATTCCTCAAAACTTCTTAGAAACTGATACACGATGTTTAAAAATTTACTTTTAATATTTTTTCTTTCCGCGAGCTTTCTGGGGGTGGCCCAGGAAGATTATTCTTACATCTCGGACAGGAAGTTTAAAGACCCAACGGATTTGATGGGATACGATTTTGTGCCCGGAATCATGGAAATAAAGGGAGAATCCCAGCAGGAATTGAGTCCGGGAGAATATTCTTTCGGAGTGACAGAAGCCAATCTTTTTGTAAAAGGAGAAGAAATAGAAGGCGTTTATAGTATTAATAATATCAACACCACGGATTATGGATACAAGCTTTTGCTGATGAATGCGCGTAATCCAACGATTCAGGGACACCTCAAGGTAGTATTGAATAACCGGGCGCAGGTGGATGCCCTGATTTTTAAGCGAACCACCAACGAACAGGAAATCATCTTTTATCAGGCGCAGATGCCGGAAGCACAGCGCAACGAAGAGGATGCGTTCTTTTCGGGACGATGGGAACAGGAACTGGAAGATAAAGACAGTATCTGGGGGATGGCGGTCCGTCCGTTTTTTCGAATTCACGAAGCACAGCGGGGTGTACAGGAACGACTGGACTTTAGCGATAGCACCAGTATTGAATTTATTCAAACGGTAAAAATTATCGATAAGAGAAAAAAGAAGAAAAAGAAAAATGAGGAAGCAGCAGATGCAGGGTTGCCAACAATCGCCGAGGCTTTGATGATGGACGAGTATGAACTGAAAGAAGCAGGCATAAAACTGAAAGAAAGACGCGTCATAAAGATTCGCTCGATTGTGACGTACGAAGATGGAACGACCGAAGATGTAGTCACCGAATATGAGGTAGACAAAATGACGGAACGGGAGGACGAAACGGCTGCGCCCGACGGAGAACGTTACCAGATCGAATTTGAACTGGAAAAGGGAGCACCGCTTTATCTTTATCTGACACCCAAAAGAACGTTAAGTGCCTTTGAAGCAGGTGGAATCCGGTACTTACTGAAAGGGTATTAACCCAAATCGGAGATTGTCCTGTCAAATGACATACATAACCGCACAGTCCCCAAATCGGAGGAAGGTTCCGCCGGCCACCACATTATTTTTGGACACCCTTTTTTGTATGGTTCCACAAAAAGCCAGGCTGATGCACGTCAGTCTGGCTTTTTGCCGGGTATCAGATCAGAATGATGAACAATAAGGGCGCGTAATATTGTTATGTCAGCGTCAAAGATTAGTGAACGGGGTTTACGAGTGGACGATTCTACGAATAAAGGACGTAACTTTGTGTTTTTAAAAAAAAAGACCACCTTCAAATGTTTCCTCTACTTCAAGGTATTCAAACCGGACTGATACTTGCCATCATGCTGGGACCGATTTTTTTCGCGCTCGTACAAGCGGGCGTGGAACGGGGAATGCGGGCCGGACTGATGGTTGGATTCGGGATTTGGATCAGTGATCTGATTTTTATCTTGACGGTATTTTTTGCCGCTTCTTTTTTGATTGAGGTGATTGAATGGTCGGGATTTAAAGCGACTTTCGGTACCTTTGGCGGAGTCATTCTGATTGGGTTTGGAATTGGAATGATGATGACGAAGTCTGCACCACTGCCTGTCGTCCGGGAAAAACGTCCCGAGATCGGCGCGAGAACATATCTGGGATTGTGGGTTAAAGGATTTTTGATTAATACCATTAATCCGTTTACTTTTTTCTTCTGGCTCAGTGTGATGAGCTCGATTATGCTCGGGGACGACTATTCTACTAACTACGCTACCTTGTTTTTTGTCGGTGTTATGTTAACCATCGTTCTGACGGATACGCTTAAAGTCGTTATGGCAAAATATATTCGCCGGTATATGACCGACCACCATATTCATGTGTTGCGGATGGTGAGTGGCGCGGCGTTGGTGATATTTGGAATTGTGTTGATGGTGAAGGTGTTTTTACTATAAGGTTCTTTTTTGTTAATTTTGATGCTTTCCCCGTTGAATTTTTTGATGATTAAAAAAGCTTTATCCACCATAAAGAGGTTGTCCTGTCAAGTGTGTCAGCGCGTTGGCTTTCCTTTAAGAATACAAGGTGCGGGCTGACAAATGACACATATAACCGTATAGTTCCAAAAAAATGCATTCAAAAGTAGCGTACTTTCTGCATAAATACCGACTTCTGTTAATCGGCATTCTGCTACTCGCCGTCGCCAACAATATTCACTGGAGTAAAGATAAATACCAAAAAATTCTTGAGTCAGATGCAAAAGGATACTACGCGTATCTGCCGGCCATTTTTATTTATCAGGATTTAAATTTTGGTTTTTTTGAGCAAATAGAAAAGCAGTCTGCCTATCCGAATTTGTACTACGACTATCGTCAGCATATATCCGGAAAATTTGTCAATAAATATTACTGCGGAACGGCGATGGCAGAATTGCCTTTCTTCCTGATCGCCCATCTGCATTCCCGGCTGGCCCGTCAGCCAATGGACGGATATTCAAAATATTATCCAATCTGGATCAACATCGGAGCGGTCGTGTACTTATTGTTGGGTTTGTTTTTCTTTGGCAGAATAATGGCCTTTTATGGGGTTTCGAATACACAGACGACCCTTCTGTTTTTTGCGATGACTTTTGGTACGAACGTTTTTGTTTATACTGTGTTGGATCCTGGCATGTCGCATATTTATTCCTTTGCGTTGATCGCGATGTTTATGTATTATTCGATGGTCCTGTTTCGGCGTTTTGGCGGTAAGGAAAAGGAGGGTAAAGCTAGTAGCAGGTTGTATTTTCTATTGTCATTTTTACTGGGAATGATCGTTTTGATCCGGCCACTGAATGGATTGATTCTTTTGGCGACTCCATTTTTATCCGGTAATTTTTATAATTTCAAAAAAGCAACGGTAAGGCTTTTTACCCGTCCTGGAATGCTCGTTTCCTGTCTTTTTTTATTTTTTGGAATGGTATCTATTCAGCTGATTATTTACAAAATACAAACGGGACATTTCCTTGTTTATTCTTACGCAGAAGAGGGTTTTGATTTCAGTAATCCGCACTTCTTTGATATTTTGTTCAGCTACAAAAAGGGACTTTTTCTTTACACACCAATGGCATTCGTCTCTCTTTTCGGACTTTATTATTTATTTAAAAATAGTCAATACCAATGCTGGTCGTTTACGATCTTCTTTTTTATCCTGACTTATTTCTTGTCCTCGTGGTGGAACTGGTGGTACGGTGGGAGTTTTTCTTCCAGAGTGTACGTAGAATATTTTCCAATATTATTTCTTCCATTAGGATTGTTATTGAAAAATATAAAACGAAAATTCTTGCTGTATTTGGTGATTGCCGGATTGACGGTGGTTTGTCAGATTCAGATTTATCAGTTCCGGTATTTTATAATACACTACGAGGATATGACGAAGGAGAAGTATTGGGAGCATTTTTTACGAATTGACAAACTAATCCGACCGGCAAAATAACCAGATCACTGAAACTATTTTTTAACAGAAGTCTATTGAATAATAATTTTTTTAACAGCTACCTTACCTGAATTTAGGCGAATTCTAAGGTTGTATAATCCTGGGCTGAATGCTGCTACTTCAATTTTATGATGACTAATATCTGATAGATACATAGTCTTGATTTCTCTGCCTAACATATCTGTTAGCTTAATTTGAGCACTTTCATGTAAATCCGAAGTAATTATGAAATGATCCGTTACTGGATTTGGAAAAACGTGCAAGCCAATTTCTTCAAAAGTAGAAGTAGTACTGGTAGAAGTGATAACAGATACGTTAGATCTCGTAGAAACGATCTCTGAACTTCGGGTAGGGTCACAAGGTATATCTTTAACAACTTCGATCTGATAATATAAAGTGGTTCCACCCGGAGGTGTAAGGTCGGAAAAACTAAATAAATTCGCAGGCTGTTGCGCAATTAATTGTAAATCATCATTGTTGGTTCCTCGTAAAATATTGAAGGTGCCATACTCAAATCCAACATAAGCATTCCAAAGTAAATTGGTCTCTCCGTTGATTCCTACGTTACTAATCAGGTGAATCGTCTGATGTTGGCTAGATAAAGAAGACTCATTGCCACAACTATCTATTACAGAAATTTTATACCGGTTACTGTTTTGTAAAGGATTAGAATTTTCATCTGTAAAACTCATCGTGGGAGCAGTAAAAGGAATACTTCCAATTAAATCAAAAACATCGGCCTGGGTGGTTTCTTTATAAATATTATAAGAAGCGGTATTGGTGTTATAATCTCGCTCAAAATTGATTTGGTTAAATCCAGTTGCAGAATCAATAGTGACCAAACAAATGTTTTTCGGGACGGGTCTGCTGATTGTTACGTCCAAAGTATCAGCACGTGTACACCCAATCTCATCGGTAGCAGTGAGATAAATTAATTCGTCAACGACCGTCGTTATGATTGGATCAGTATTGCCATTTGACCAGAGGTAATCATCAAATCCACTGATGGCATTCAGGGTGATTTCAGCGCCGCTGCAATAAATAGAATCGGTTATTCCCTCAATTAAATCTGTTTGTGTAGTCTGTGGACAAATCGTAGTGATATAGTCGATGGTAATATTAGAATTTAAACTGTCGAGCGGATCATAAAAGTTGATACTCAAAAGATGTTGTCCTCCAAAACCATTTGTTTCTATGGTATGTAAGAAAAACTCAAGTGGATAGAATGGCTGATCTATTGAGAGTACGGTGCTTCCGGTTGTCGGAACGATCGTCGTAAATCCTTGATCGACGATATGTAAATCAAAATCTATTAGCCATTCCGCCGGCCAGACATTTTCGAGAACCGTCCAGTTGATAGTAACATCTCCAAAACGGTTATGAATGAAATCCCGAATCGGATGATTTGCAAAAAGGGGTTGACCTTCTTCCTCCGTTAAAAATTCGATGGACGTTTCTTCCGGGCTGATTAAAAAACTAGGTCCACTTACTCCTAGCTCAACGGTGGTAATAAAAGTGAGAATTTTTGTGGTGTTTAAGCTGTCTGACGGATCGTAAACAACGATTTTTGTAGTGGCCGTGCCACCAGTATTATTGATGTCCATTACCATCAGATGATAGGATATAAACTCTGTAGCACCGGCAGGTAAAAATAAATCCTGTTCAAAATCCTCCTCGCAAAAAATACCATTTGCATTACACATAGAACCCCACTCGAGCGGTAAATCATGACTGATGAAATTCCAGCGTAAATCTAAATCCTGATCTGAACTATTATTGAATATTTCTACCTCATGGTAAATATCTAAGGGTAACTGGCTGGCTTCAGAAAGATTGATCTCCTGAAAAATAGTATCGGTGAGAAAACTAAAGCTGGCTGGTGGGGCAGGACTGGGAACAATATCTAAACAAAGGTTATCAATAAAATTACACTGATTAGAACCGTAAGCAATTCCGAAAATCTGATCTCCCGGCACCAGAAAATCAACTGTTTCTACAGGGCCTTCCGTACAAACTAAAGTAATCTGATGGGCAGAGAAATCCAGGATTAATTCAATTGGATTAAACGCATTGCTTTGACTATAGCAGATTTCAAGTGTGTCGTCGCCAATGATCAGTAAGCCATCCGAAATCGAAATTTCACTAAGCTTCACTAGATTATTCTCATCGACAAATGACTCTAAAAATTCCAGTACGAGTCCTCCGCATTCATTGTAAAAATTAAATCGGAGTGTCAAACTATCTAACTGAGTTTCATTTAATACCTGAATAATTTGTGGTCTGAAAAAATCAGCTTGAAGATCTAAAATATTTCCTCCTCCGGAGCCAAAGTCTGCAATACAACCGTCCTTGGCATCTTCAGAATATAAAATCCAATCCCCATTGCTTTGCGCTACAATTCCAGATCCATTACAATTAATAGAGTTGTTAGGCGTGAAATTTTCAAAATCTTCGAAAAGTAAATTGCAGTTTTGAGCGCTTGCAAATAGTGAAAAAAATAAAACCAGAGAAAATGTTATAAATGTTTTCATATTATTTTTTTATACTTTTATTTCACCTCAATATTCAGACCAACGTCAGCTTTTATCGAAACAAATTATATTTCAAAATACAATAAATCGCCCGGAAACCATCTTTCCAGCCAATCTTCTTTCCCTCCTCGTAAGTACGACCGTAGTAAGAAATTCCAACCTCATAAATCCGTACCTTTTCTACCCGCGAAATTTTTGCTGTCACTTCCGGTTCAAAACCAAAGCGTTTTTCTTTCAAAGAAAGCTGCTGAATCATCGGGGTCCGGAACAGTTTATAGCACGTCTCCATGTCCGTCAAATTCAGGTTAGTAAACATGTTGCTAAGGTTAGTAAGCCAGCGGTTACCGATCGAATGCCAGTAAAATAAAATCCGGTGCGGCTTGCCTCCCACGAACCGCGAACCGTACACCACGTCCGCAAAATCATCCAGTATTGGCTTGAGCAAAATATTATATTCTTCCGGATCATATTCTAAATCCGCATCCTGAATAATCAGAAAATCACCCGTTGCCTTTTGAATGCCAGTGTGCAAAGCCGCGCCTTTTCCCTGGTTGACATCGTGCTTGTAGTACTTGATGGACAAATCAGGATTGGCCGCCTGGTAGCGGAGAATCGCTTCTTCGGTCTCATCGGTCGAACAATCATTGGCGATGATAACTTCTTTCTCCAGGCCACCGATCAACTGCACCGCTTTGACCTTATCCAAAATAAAATGAATGGTACGCGCTTCGTTGTAAGCGGGAATAATTATTGATAAAACTTGAGGCATGTAATTTACTTTTTCTCTTTTGAAGTATGCTCTAACTCAGATGGTTCATCCAGCATCGTTATTACGATAGCGTCATCTCCGTCAGTCGTTCATTATATCTGTTTACCTCATTATCCATCAGATGAAACCAAAGTGGCGGAATCAGCGCGATTAGAATTGAGGTAGGATAACCATAAGGAAGCTGCGGACTCTCGTCCATCCGTCGCAGAATCTGGTATTTACGATTTGCTTTATAATGATGATCAGAATGCCGGGTCAGTTCGTACAAAAATATCCGCCCTACTTCGTGGTCTGAATTCCAGGAATGTTGCGGAGAAACTTTTTCGTACCGGCCGGAAGCCAGCTTTTTTCTGCGCAATCCGTAGTGTTCTACGTAGTTGATCAGTTCCAGCATTACAAATCCAAGAACTGCTACTGCAATGGCAAAAGGTACCACGATCCACCCAAAAAATAGTCCGACGGAAATCAGATAAACTGTCTGTATCAGGTGAAACCAAATCATTTGATTGCGCCAGTGAATAACGGGCAACCCCAATTTTTTCAGACGCTTGTTTTCAATATTCCACGCGCTGAGATATCCACCCACCGTGGAACGAACAATAAAACGATACACATTTTCGCCCCTGCGCGCCGAAGCCGGATCATCGTCCGTAGCTACATTTTTATGGTGTCCAAGATTGTGCTCAATGTTAAAGTGCATATAAAGCGCGGTCATCAAAAGCATTTTATTCATTGTTTGCTCAACGGGATTATTCCGGTGACCCAACTCGTGTGCGACGTTGATCCCGATGATAGAAACAATGATTCCCACGTTAAAAGTCATACCGATGATCTCGGCCGTGCTGTGCACACCAGCAGCTACGGTAGAAAAAAAGTACCACAAGAGACCGAAAAGTAAGGGTATATTCAGATAAAGCAGAAAATCAAAAAAACGATTAGAAAGCCGCTGCGGTTCGGTTTCCTCGGGAAGATTATTGGTAGACCTTGGCAGGACAGATTCCAGGATTGGAATCATAACATAACCCACATAAATGGCCCCCGGAGACCAGATTCCTCCGTAATAAATACCCAGATATGCCGCCAAAGGAGCAATATAGGCCAGTAAATATTTTAAATCTTTCATCTGAATGAATTGTTTGTTATCTTTAGGATCGATAAAATATTTCTTTTTTTAAGAAATTTGGTGAACCACTCCTGAAGTTAGGTGTAAAACTAAGAGAATCGTATAATGTAAGCAATTAAATGAAAAAATTCTTTCTGCCCTTATTGTTGTTGCTTTCGGTCATGGGACTCACCCAGTCGGCCGAAAAACTTCGGTCGTTCACCCAGTCCAGCACCGGATGGGAAGATTACCGGGCAGCGGGTAAATTGCTTTATCAGACTTTTGGTAATTTATTTTCGGTGGCCGGCACGAATGAAAATCTGGATCAGGAAGACACTGAAACGAAAGAAACGGAGCCTAACCCGGTTAGTTACGTCTCTGCCCATCTTTCGAATTCGCTGGTCATTTCCAGTATTACTGGTTCCTCCGCCGGGATTTTTCAACAAATTTTACCCGAAAAAATAGTACAATGGTCGGTTCCGGTTAAGTTGACGGGTGACCACCAGCAGACAGACCGCGGACCCGATCCCGCGGCGGGTTTCAGAATATTTATGGAGATCGTGGAACGTTTTTCAAAACGCAGTTTACTGTTTTGAATTTATCGTTTCACCGGGTCATTTGACCCATTTTAAGTTTCCAATATTTATGATCAATCTATTAAAAAATTATAAAAAATATTCTGACGAAAAGTTAGTGCCACTCGTGGTAAAAGGCAACGAGCGCGCATTTAATGAATTGTATAGTCGTTACGAAAAAAAGATGTACCGTTTTTTTTACCGGATGCTTAACCGGGATACCGAGCGGGCCAACGACCTGTTGCAGGATTTATTTATAAAAATAATTGAAAAAGGAGACCGGTTTGATACGGACCGGAAATTTTCAACCTGGCTCTACGCCGTTGCAGGTAATCTCTGTAAAAACGAATACCGCCGCGTGGAACGCCTTACCAACAATCAGGAAAAAATGATTACCGACGTACGGCCCGGCCCGGACAATGAAATGGATTTTTATCTGCCCAATGCCATCGACCGTTCGTTGTTTACCACGCGCCTGACCAATGCGCTGGAAGAACTGGAAGACATACACCGCACCTGTTTTATATTACGTTACCAGGAAGAATTATCCATCAAAGAAATCAGTGAAGTGATGGACTGTCCGGAAGGAACTGTAAAGTCCCGGCTTTATTATGCGCTCCGGAAATTATCCGACAAGCTCCAGGTTTTTCGACCCGAAGCTGTAAAAGAAATGAATTATGAGAAGCAGACCGGCTAATATAGATCCGCAAATAGAACAACTCATGCTTACCAGAAGTTACGCGCAGTTGACGGAGGAAGAAATTCGGTTGCTGGAGGATAAATTCTCTCCGGCGTACTACGATGCTACCCGCAAGACACTGCTGGCCGCGACGGACATGTTTGCGAGAGACTTGCCATTGCCTAGCCCGAAGGTAAAAGCAAATTTATTGAAAGTACTCGCCACTCAGAAAGAAAAATCTGTCAACTCGAATTGGTGGAGTACATTACTGAATTATCCGGTGCCCGCGTGGCAACCCGCGCTGACCGTGAGTCTGGTGGTCCTTTACTTTTTTATTCCCTGGACGGAGACTCCGAATGTGAATGAGAAAGATCTGCTGGCCGCTCAGGAAACGGATACTACCTACGAGTCGGCTCCCGGTTATCTGGCCGCCGCTGTTCCGGTGACAACTGTTCCGGTCCGACGTAAGAACGTGGGTCCGGTTTCTGCTGATTTACATCAAAAAAATACCATTCTGGATACCTTACAGGGCGTGGCTCAAACCATTCAGCGTACTTTTCGTCCCGCCGCGGAGGTGCTTTCCGTTCCGGCAATGCAGTTGTCAAATTCTACCTTTGCAGCTAATGATAGCGCGGAAGTTCGGCCAAAAACGATGGAAGAATACTTCATTGATCCGGCGAATATTATGGCGGTTCAGGATCAGAGCCGGCGGCTGGTGAGTTTTTAGACTTATCAGCTTAAAGCGAAAATTGCCTTTGCTTATACGTTTAAACAAAAGGCCAGAACTACGAAGCCACATAAAACTCTATTCTCTTCCTCAACAATTTTCCTGCCCTTCGTGTTAGTTCTCCTTACGGGTTGAGTCATTCTACTCAACATTCGTTATTTTTGCCGCCACAAAAAAATATTATGAGCAATAAGAATCAGTTTTACGATCTGAAAGTAAAAGATGTAATTAATGAAACCGCCGCCGCGGAATCTATCAGTTTTTCTATCCCTGCCGGGCAGGAGGAATTATTTCAGTACGAAGCCGGACAGTATCTGACCCTGCGATTTGATATCGATGGAAAGGATGTGCGACGGGCCTATTCCATGTCCAGTAGCCCGCTGGATGATACGACGACTGTAACCGTTAAGCGGGTAAAAGGCGGGTTGGTTTCCAATCATATCAATGATAACTTAAAGGCTGGGATGACCGTGAAGGTGATGCCACCACAGGGGAAATTTACAACGAATTTTTCTGCGGAACAACAAAGGGATTTTTATCTGTTTGGAGGTGGAAGCGGTATTACACCGCTGATGTCTATTCTGAAAACAGTATTGGAAAATGAGCCTAAGAGTACCGTTAATCTCTTCTACGGAAATCAGGACGAAAACAATATTATTTTTAAATCAGAACTGGATCAGCTGGAAAAAAAATATCAGGGCCAGTTGAACGTGGAACACATCCTCGCCGATCCTGTCCGGGAAAAGCCAACCGGATTTACGGCTTTTCTGAAAAAAGGCAAAATCACCTGGCCGGGTAAAGTTGGCGTTCCGGATAGCGCGAATACGAACGCATTTCTGGATCAGCATCCACCCCGGAGTAAGGAATCGATTTACTTTATTTGTGGCCCTGGCCCCATGATGGATAGCGTAGAAAGTGTCTTACTGAAAAGAGGCGTAGATGCCAAAGCGATTCACATTGAGCGATTTAGTTCCACACCTCCGCAGGATCAGAAAGCGGGCGCAGAGACGGCAGCTTCCGGAGTAGCGGGCGCAGCAAAAATGACAGTTACCCTGGATGGAAAAACCGTAGAATTATCGGTTCCCGAAGGGAAAACAATTCTGGATGCGATGCTGGATGAAAAAATAGAACCGCCTTATTCCTGTACTTCAGGTTCCTGCTCGACATGTATGGCCAAGGTGAAATCGGGTAGTGTAAAGATGGATGCCTGTTATGCACTAGATGATGACGAAGTAGCGGATGGATTTATTCTGACTTGTCAGGCGCATCCAACTACGGCGGAATTGGAAATTAATTTTGATATATAGGCGAGCATAACATTCCTTAGTGTTTTTGCTGTACGTAATTTCGATTTTCGGTTAGCCCTCTTTTTGTGTAAAAGGAGGGCTAACGCGTTAAGGGTCAGACGTCTGGGTTCAGGGCAGTAATGAATTATGCTATTGGTTTTTGATAAAAACGAACCGCTACGTATTTCCACCGCATTAGTTGCAAAACAGAGGTGTAATATTTTTTCATATATGTTGTAAATATTCTTTATCTTTGTACAGAATTTCCTGTAAGGGAATTTACCTTTCCAAAAATCACCTTGTTTTAAAAGAAGTCGTCTGACGACTTTATCAGTAATACACTTGTTGGATGTTTACCTTTGAGGAGGAGCATCTCGGTGGACAAATTATATACCATGCAATATATGAGACTCATTTTGATAACGCTGTTATCAACCCTGTTCCTTATGCCCGTATCAGTTACGGCCCAAAATTTTCAATGGTTTGCCAATGACCATTTTGAATTAACCGATGCGCCCGACGATGCGTTGTTGGTTACTTACCAAAAAAAATCCTGGGAAGCTTTTACGCTTTATGTAGGCGAAGCAGATTTTTCTGAAAATACAATCCTGACTTTTGCCGTGCAGTCCGCTGTGCCCGCTACTTTGCGGATTGATCTGATGGACCGGGAGGGAAATCAGGCTTCCGGAAACATTGCCAATATAAAATTGGAAGGAGGTAAAAACTTCGTAGAAGTTGTATATGATTTTGGACAACTGAAGCAGGAGATAGACTTGAGTAAGATTAGTCATTTTCATTTTTATGTAAATCCGGGTACACCGGCAACGGGTGAGTTATTGATTAAAAATATAAAATTACCCAAAACAAAAACTGCGTCCGATGCAGTATCCATCCTTGTATATCCGAATCCGGTCACTGATTTTTTAAAAATAAGAACAACGGATCAGCTGTTTGATGAAATCATTCTTTTTGATGTTCAAGGAAGAGAAATTGCCCGTAATCAGACGACCGCTACTCATTATCACGAGTGGTCGCTGAAAAATTTACCGAAAGGAATTTATCAATATCAGTTGAATTATCAAACCGAAATAATTGCCTCTGACCGTTTGCTGATTGAATAAAAATGCGAAGTAATCCTTATAATCAGTACACTCATTAACACTACCAGAACATTCCCAAATCATGAACAATTTATACCCCATTTTTACAATAATCGTACTATCTGTTTTCTTTTCTTTTACTTCTTTGCCCCAAGGATGGTCACAAACATTAATTAATATCAACACTTCTCAGGTTGTTTCTGATCATAACGGTGAGAATTTATTTGACGGAGATCTGGAGACCCACTGGGATGCGGGGTGGAATCTCGACGACTATCCGGCTTTTTGCTACGTAGATCTTGGCGGTACTTACGAGTTGAGTAAAATTGAATTATACGATTTTGCCGGAAGTGGTCAGTTTAAAGTCTTCGCCGGTAGTCCGGAACATTGGGATTACGATGCCATCGCAGTAGACAACTTGGAGGAATATGGAATTTGGAAAGAGCATACACTTCATGTGACAACCACTCATCTTCTTTTCAGAATAAAAACACCCCGGTCCCGCGTTTCAGAAATTAAAATCTACGGCACCGGAACGGACAGTGCTCCCAACCAGGAAATAATTATAGAAGTTCCGTCCACCGTGACGATGACCGAAGGTGACACCAGAAATATTGCTGTTCAAACCACGAATGCCACCAGCATTTCAGCGGAAAACTTACCAGGATTTATCAACTTTACAGATTCAGGAAACGGAAATGGAAACTTTGATATTCGACCGGAAGCAGGAGATGCCGGAATGTATAATCTCACGCTCAATGCAAGTCACACGAACGGTGAAACAGCGTCCGCCAACATCAACCTTACCGTAGAGGCAGCAGTCGAAGAGCCGGACCCCGGACCGACAGAAGGAGAAGAAACCCTTTGCGAAGTTTCCACCTCAGAGTTGATTTTTGGAGGAGGTGATCCGGGCGATTTGGTAAACGAACAGGACGCGATTGATGATCCTGCCAGTGGTCCCGGAGGAAATCCATTGAGTTTTTGGTTCCCGGGCTGGAAGTCCCGTTTTTATCCCGCTGAAGGTTATCTGGATTTGGGTAGTACAAAGACCCTGACCCGTATTTTTTTAAGAGACATTAACGGAACCGGTAATTTCAAAATATACGCAGGAGTCCCCGGCAACTGGGAAAGTTCACCCATCGTCGATGACAATTTACAGGCGTACCTGAGCTGGACGGAACATACTACTCCCGTAACGACCCGCTACCTGAAGGTAGTGATGGATGATCCCAGTTCAAAGGTTTCGGAGTTAGCTATTTACGGCTATTGCAGTGACGAAGAAACGACAACGGATGAGGTGGCTCCTGGAAGGATAAAGAATCTTTCGACACTAAATATTACCGGTGGGTCGGTTCGGTTAAGGTGGAGCGCAAGCGGTGATGATGAGCAGACCGGAACGGCCACAGCGTATGACTTACGTTACAGTACGAGTGCAATCAATGCCGAAAATTTTTCTAACGCAACGGCAGTCACCATCGGTGCGCCGCAATCAGCGGGGGCCAACGAATTTGAAACGATTACAGGTCTTGATTGTAATACGACCTACTATTTTGCCATCCGGGTCAGCGACGAAGCGGGTAATAGCTCTCCGGTTTCTAACGTGGCAACTGCTACTACCGCCTCCTGCGAAGAAAATCCAGTCGGCAGCAAACAAATCGTACTGACTTTAAATGAGGCTGCTGGTTCGGTCAGCGTTTCAAAATCAAAATTAAAATACAACAAGGATTTTGCTTACAGTTTTACAATAGACGATGGAAATATCTGGGATTATTATATCGTATACCCGCTCATCAATGGCGGAGTATCTGGTTTTCCGGCTACCAATCCGGAGACACCGTGGTTTGATTTTCCGAATGATCCGCATATTGAAGAGGCGGGTTTTAGTTACAGCGATGGTTGCGGAAACGAGGTGAAGTTTAAAGCGGGATTATCATTAAATACAGAACACGCAACAAATGAAGTAACCAATTATCATATTACCTGGGATAATATCCGGGAGATGTTTGAGAGCGACTGGGATGTTTTCGCGCACGGGCATACACATTGTAATGACGATTGTGATTACGATAATGAGATCATAGAAAACCGGGATTTGCTGGAAGAGTACCTGGACTTTACACCGACTCATTTTGTGGTTCCTTCCGGAAACGAAAATTACTACGAGGCTGCGTACGACAACGGGATGGTTGCGGTGTACGATCAGGGACATCAGCTGCCCGGTCGCAATGGATTGTCAGTTGGTGAAGAACTGGATTTTGACGAATTTATTATGTATCGGCACCCGCTGGAAATTGCCGACACGCCTTATGGTGAAGAACTGGATATGGTGGCGGATTTAGTGGGTGATGGAAATTATTATTGGATATCCGAATTTGCGCATACAGTTGGACAGCCGCACGGTGGAGAATATCACATCCGGGTAGCCTACGATGATTTTAAAACGTATCTGACCTACATTGAGAACGAATACGGAAAGCCATGGTCGGATAAAAAAGTCTGGATGGCACCAATGCAGGAGGTACACGAATATTTGCAGGTACGTGATGCGGTGAATATTTCCAGTGCTAAGCAGGGGAATACGATGACTATTTATCTGGATGACGACGCGGTTCCATCTGGTTTACGGCGACATGCTTTGAGTTTGGTGGTTGAATTGCCGGAGGGGTTGAATATTTCAGCGGTGGTACCGAATGGGGTGACTGTGGAATCGTATAATCCGGAGACGGGGTTGCTGAATTTGAATTGGGAGGAGTAGTGATTGGGTTACTTTAAATTTTTGTCGCAGAGGGGCGGAGGTTGCTGAGTGGACGTGTAGATTTTTATTGTGTGTTTTTGTCGCGCAGAGGGGCAGAGAGCGCTGAGTGGACGTGTATTTTATTGTGTGTTTTTGTCGCGCAGAGGGACAGAGACCCTCTATCGTGTATATCTTTTATCGGGAATGTTCATTTAACTGTGTCTAGTCATTTTTTAAATATTTAGTATATCGCTCCCCGTATCTTTGAACAAGTTCTCTTTCAATATTAGGCCATCCTCGGATTTTTTTGTTCCAGCTGCTCGCTTTTCTCTCCAAAGA
>CAKZUV010000021.1 GCA_937921555.1 uncultured Saprospiraceae bacterium | reverse complement strand
CAAATTTTTACTAGAATACGAAGCTTTATCGTCACGGCTCGTAAACAAAACATCAATGTCTTTGATGCATTGAACAACTTGTTTATGGAAAATTCTATAACATATACCTTGACCAGCTCTCATTTGGGCTGAACAGTTACGCATTTTCTTAAATGCCCCTTTCAGGAAAGTTGAAAGGGGCGTTTTTAATTTAATGAAAAGTATTAATCAGCTCAATCTTTCCAATCATCTGATCATTCATTGCCGGCAAATCTTCCGCCGGAATCCATAGTTCGAGGTGGTGATCTAGTCCTACCTTTTGAACGTCATAGCGATTTGTGAATTTGTCGGCAACCTCAAATTTCAGGACATACCCTACTCCATAAGTCGGAACGTTCCATTCTCTGGTGATCTGCTCGGCGTATGCTTCGTTGAGTACGGGATAGAAAATGGGTTGTCCGTCCAGTCGGGGCGGAAACCTTTTCCAGTCGGATTGGATAATCAAATCCAACTCGGCTTGATTTACGGGTCGATAGAGTAACATGATTAAGAATTTTCTTTTTTAACGCGCGGAAGAAGATGGGAAGTTCCCGGGAAGTTTTTTTTTCAATAATCACAAAGTTTATTTTGCCTGTTCTTGGCAAAAAAGAACATCAAAAAACATTTTAATTATTTTGAAATCAAGTCTATGTACATAATAATAGATGTCGCTTCGTTCAGGGTAAAATGCTCCTCTATAAATTTCTGCGTTTGCTCTGGTTTCTGAACAATGGATGGCGGTCGGAGATCTAATACATTTTGAATGCACATTTCAGAATTTCTAACATAAGATGCAAATGATAACGTATCCTGGTTAAACCGTTCCATTACTCCACCCAAAGCTGGCCCAAATAAATCGTCTCTCATATTCTTATTATGACAACTGGCACAGAGATTTCTGAATTGTTCTTTTCCTATATCCAGATTGATGGTATCATTTTTTGCAGCGAGATAGTGTTGAGAATGAGAATCAACAACTACACAGAACGCATCATCTTCGGGTGTTGTCAACGGTGAAGTAATTAATATCTCAACGAATAATCCCACGACCACAAGAAGCAACAATAAAATAATAAGCAAAGAAAGATAATTCCAGCCCTTCATATTTTTTATTTTAAAATCAGTCTATTCTATTCGGTCAAGTGTATGTAGCGGACGCAGCGATAGCAAGTCTGATTTCATACACAATGATATAGGTCGTTTCATTTTTACGGTACAACAGTTTTAGATAATTCAATTACTTTCGTTATATCTATTCTTGCCACACCTTGAGAGTTTTTGCCTAGCACTCTATCCAGTTCGCTTGCTCTTATTCTAAAGGATTCATTGTCATTTAAAATTCTGATTTCTTCCACATTGATAAAAGTTTTCCAAGGTACTTCTTCATCGAATTCGGAATATTCTTTATACACTTTGTAATGTGAATTTCGAGCCATACCTATTCGCACGGTTTGGTTAGGTTTGATTTCAAATTTTACGCTCTTACTTTCGTACTCCTTGAAATAACTTTTTTCTTCGTTTTTATATTGAGTATAAATTTGATTTTTAAAAATCCCTCTTTCGTCCACAATTTCATATTCAACTTGCCAGTTTGCATTAGTTGTGTTATTAATTTGAAGCATATGCATCCAAGAACAACCTTGAAGCATCAAAGCCGAAACAATTAATATGAATATATACTTTCCTTCTTTCATCTTTAACGACCTATATCTTCAGTATAAATACAATAAGTATTGGCTACTAAATCGTGCAGACCTTGTTTCCTTCGGGTAAAGGCCACAAAAAAGACAATGATAATCGTAATCAGGCTAAGCAGCTGACCAACCGGATCTGCCCCTTCCTCCAGCATCCCGTAGCTTGCGAGAGAGTTTACGTTTTGAAAACCAGGCAGGTTGAATAAAATTATACTGTTATACATTCCCGCCAGTCCCGATGCAATATAAACCCCATTTCGGATTATCGAAGTGGACAAATCCATTCTTTCATAATTACCATTGACCACTGCTATTTTTAGCGCTTGCTTACCCAGAGTACCACCGTAGCGATATTCAAAAAAAGGTTTGTAACCGAGCATGAGTAAGGCCAGAAAAAGATCTACGGGCAAACTCTTCAAAGAAATTAAATTCCAGAGCATCAACATAATAATCGGAATAATTACCAGTAAATCTATAAAAGACGCCCCTATTCTAGGCCAGAATCCAACATACTCTAACCGATGATTTCTCTGTTCTCTGAAATCTGCATCTAAAATTTGATCGTTCATTTTGATTGTTTTTTAATTACAATATTCAGAGGTTCTTGCCTGTGATTCACACACATTATTTTCACCTACCAGGAGAAAACAAAACCCGCTATTCAGAGCTTGTCTAAATTCCTGAAAGAAATTATTCGCTATAAAGCTACAAAATAAATAGTCACTTTTATAGCTATACGCTTACTACTTGTAAAAAGAGTAATTATTTTTTGGAAATTATGGGCCTGTCCTGTTATAATACATCACTTTCTGCCTTAAACTTTAAATTGTCTACCACTCCTCTCCCCCTTTACGCAGCTTCTTTTCTGACAGAATTCGATCCAGTGCCTCTTTCTTTTCGGCGGTCAACCGCTTCTGTTTTTTTCGGGCCAGCGCCGCTTCCCGTTCCTTTTCCCGGAAGGCAACCAACTCTTTTTTGGTCATTTTTTTAGTAATTCTTCGGGTCGGAAAATCTTTAACTTTTTCCAGAATACCCGTATCCGGATCGACGTAAAAATCTATATATTTACTGTTTCGGGCGTACGAAGGTTGAGCAGAAATTTCCACAATAATGGAACGACTATCCCGTAAATCAATCAGTCGCTCCTCAACAATTTTAACTTTATCAGCAACGTACCAATAAATACAATCTTTGTAATCATATAGTTTTTTAGGAATTCGTTCTATTATTTCAGAGTGAACTTCGTCCCAGGGCCGGCCAATCTGACGACGTAAAAATCGCTTTAATAAATCGGTATTAATCTTTCCGTTGTAAAACCTTTCCTGACCAGACATGGACTCGTGAAAAGGCAATAGGGTTTCTTCCGGATCATCTATATTACCAGACGGTCTGATGTAATCAGGTGAATACACATGGCTACGTTTACTGCCGGACGTTTTTAATCGGGAAATAAGCCATTTTTTAGAATCCTTGGATTTGTTCTTTTCACTCATTCTTTATTCCTGTTTTTAGAAAAAATACTGATCTTACAACACAAAAACATCCACAATTAGTTTCCTCAAAAAATATTAATTTAATAAGGATTCTCTACCGTCAAAAATCCTTGTACCATCATCACAAATCCCACGATGATCAAACCAAAAAATAGACGGCCACCACCACCGCCCGACATGGAAGCTGCTGAAATTCCAATTCCCACCAACATAATGGCCATTCCGCCGAAAATTTTTAATAACCGGGAACCACCACTGTTTTCTTTTTCCACTGCTTGAAAGGTCGCGATCTGATGGGAAACTTTTTCTTTTGGATAAAAATCCAGTCTGACCTGCTGAAAAATTTCCATTGGAGGCGTCCCCGCTTTCAGTAGTTGTTTGACCTTGTCTTTCTCTCCCAGCGCAATCGCGTTTATTTCCTGTTCCGCCAATTTTTTCAGCGTTGCCTCATCCAGTTTTTCAAATTCAGGTGCATCTTTGATCGGCATCCCTGATAGTAACTTGGTACGAATCAGCGGTTTTAATTTATCTCCAATAATGTTACGGGCACTCGTCATTACATTGTCGATGTCCGCTTCGTAGAGCCCATTTTCTTTTAAATCTGCTCTCACTTTTTCGCTAGATACTTCGTTGAGTAATTCGTTGGCCGCTTTTTCAGCGTGCCTGATTTTGTCAGCGTACTTCATCTTAGTTTTTTTTAGTGAATAATTATTTTTCCTTTTTTTCTGATTTCCGTAAGTTTAGTGCATTTTCTACACCCGCCACGGTGGATTCAAACGATGCGCTCCACCGTAAAATAATATCAATTGATTGCCGTATTTTTCGTAAAATAAAATTTATTTGTTTAAATCCAGCGACGGAATGGTGATTTGATTGAGGTTCATATTATTTCCTGTTTTACACAGGTCATTTATTTACTTCAGCACTTTGCTTTTATTTCTATGCCGGATAATTTCATAAAATATTATGATGGAGATGATACTCCATATAGTCAGGTAAACAGGCCCGGAAACGTTAAACGTAAGAAAGTTTTCTTCACAAGTGATACACGTGGCCAGTTTGTAAATTACGTTAATAATGGCCATCACAAAGACAATGATGTTTAAAGTGTTTTTCATGTTGTATTAATTTAAAAAATTCAAAAACCTCTAGCGCAACAAGGTCACCGACCCCGCGTATTGTCTGACGGCTCCGTAATCAACCTGGATAGATATCTGATAAATATAAACTCCCGGATTTAATTCGGAACCGTCCCAGCGGTCACCCCGGTATACCAAACCACCCCACCGGTTAAAAACTTCCATTTCTACTCTGGCTACTCTTCCACTGGGAGCGAACGGCTCAAAATAGTCATTTAACCCATCAAAATTGGGAGAAAAAGCATTGGGAATAAATACTTCGAAGGTAGATAATTTTAATAATACCAAACTATCACAACCCAGCATACTTTCAAAAGTCAAGGGATATTCACCGGGTTCCCTAAAACTTTGGCCGTTAATTTCATACGTATCTCCTGCCAGAATAGAAACCTCCGTCGCATGCTGCTGGTCGTCAATCACATGCAGCTCCAGCGAAACAAGACTATCACAATTATTGGAATTATGTAACGTGTCTAAGTAAAATCCGGAAAGCGCTATTTCTGAGTCCCCAAGCAGATAGGTTTCTCCGTGACAAATATTCACCTGGACAAAGTTGTCGATATTAGGAATAACGTATTCGAAGGTTTCAGAAAGCCGACAGGAAGTTCCGTCAACCGCACGAACCTGATAAACTCCGGGACCATAATTTTGGGACAACTCCGCTTCCGTCTCTCCCATCAGTGCAATTCCAGACTTATACCATTGGTAGCCAAACACAGGATTATCAGCTACTGCCAGGGTAAAGTCTTCACTGCAGCGATGGTTGATTTCCTGAATTTGCAAATCGAATGACTGGAGGTCTGCCAGTAATAGATTATCAAAAAAATAGTATAAATTTACCGGGTTGGCGTGGGGCAGGCACTCCGGTCCAATCGCTATGGCGCGATAATCTTTGTCAGCTATAATTTCCAGTATCGCATTTCTCCAGGTATTGCCCGATCCACCGGAAACCAGGACCTCACCAAGTTTTTCCCAGTCAGAAGAATTCGTAGGGCAACCAAACGCATTATTCCCATTACCAAAAGGCAGATTGTCACAATTAGTGGTTCCAAAAAAAGTAATGTTAATCGGTGGAGAACTCTCCGGATCTACAAAACCAACGTCAAACTGAAAACGGTAAACACTGTCCTTTTTTAGCGGACTGATCAAACAGGCTCCGGCGTATTCTTTCCAGAAAGCATCGTGATGTCCGTTGCTCTGACGCACTCTGCCATCCCGGAATCCCATAATACCTGCTCCGTCCGGAAAGGGTCGTGGCGGCGGAAAGTTCTCCCAGCCCAGCCAGCCGCAAGTATGAATGAGATCGGTGGTAGGCTCGGAAGCCTGCATCCAGTTATTCGCACATCCCAGCTGACTCCTTTCAGAGGGGCAACAATTCAAGTCTTCAAAAGACGGATTGGGGATCAATGAGATTGGTTCGATCACTTCACATGCACAATCCGGATCATTGAGGTCCACCAGACTATCGTTGTCATCGTCGATGCCATTATCACAAATCTCAGTTTGTGCAGAAAGAAATGCACTGTGCAAAATAAAAATTCCTAGTAGGGTTATCAATTTATACCTAACCATTATAAAAAAGGTTTGCTTAGAAACAATAGTCTTTCTAAAGCTAGGTAAAATACTTATGACCACAAAATAATGAAGATCTTATTTTTAAATTACACTCCGAACTACCAGCAAATTAACACTTTCGTCCCAACCTTACCGCCAATACCAGCATCAGTACCAGCAACGCCAGCGTAAATAACAATGCCAACCGTAATCCAAAAGCATCCGCCAGAAATCCCAGCGTCGGAGGCCCTACAAAAAATCCGGCATATCCGACCGTGGTGGCCATCGCGATTCCGACCGAAGGGGCCACCCCCGGCGTGTTACCCGAAGCGGAATAAACGATTGGTGCAATCGTAGCCAATCCAAGTCCCAATAAAAAGCTGCTCAATAAAACCATCGGCCAGTTGACTACCGTCAGCATCAGCGTCAATCCAAAAATTGCCAGTAAACTACTGTTCCGCAACATTTTATAACTGCCCCAAAGATTGGTAAAGTAATCCCCGAAAGAACGGCCAATTAACATGGCCAGCCCAAAACTAAAGATCGTCATAGCGCCCATTGAGTCCGACTGTCCCACCACATTTTCCATGTACAGCGCCGACCAGTCCGCCATCGTCCCCTCCCCGACCATACTGCAAAAAGCAATCAGGCCAAGCGGTAAAATCAACTTATTCGGAAAGATAAATTTTGGTTGGTCTTCGCCCGCTTTTCGCTCCTCTGTCAACGCATCAATAAGATAGGTGCTCGCCAAAAACACGACTACCCCACTTACAATTCCAACAGATACAAAATGAATTAACAAACCTCCTCCTATTTTTGCAAATAATCCTCCCACCACCGCACCCGCAGCCATCCCCGCACTAAAGACTGCGTGAAAAGAGGACATGATCGGCCGGCCGTAATCCCGCTCTACGTAAACGGCCTGTCCGTTCATCGCCACGTCCATACTTCCACCGGCAAATCCATATCCTAAAAAAGCAATTCCAGCCACGTACACATTGGGCATCACGGCCAGCGTCGGTAACACCAGACACATTAAAGCACCGGTGAATACGGTTACCCGATGACTGCCAAAACGCGAAATTACGGTTCCGGTAAAAGGCATCGCCGTCATTGCACCCGCTGCCATACAAAATAAAAGCAGCCCCAACGTACTGTTATCAACTGCAAAATATTCCTTGACCGCCGGAATCCTTGCCGTCCAGTTACCAAGTAAAAATCCGTTTACCAGAAAATACGCACAAACGGCGATTCGATTATTTTTCAATAAATATATTTTTAGAAATTATGAAATGGCAAACCTACTAAGAGCTTGTCTAAAAGCAAAAAAGGGTTTTACCAGTCCGCAAGATAATCATTCCCGCAAGACCAGCAAAACCCTTTTCCGGTAGGTTGAAATAATAAATTACTCCCCAATTACCATCCGGATACCTTCGGAATGACTCGTAAATTCGGGCGCATACATACACTGTATCGTCGTAATACCATTCGAAAAATCACCTTCGTGAAATACCCGTACCGGATACTCAAACACGTGGGTTCCTTTCGGTAACCAACCAAAGAAAAAGTTAGTCGAAACGTCTTTGGTACTTTCGTAATAACTCAAACCACCCTGATATTTTCGCTGACTCAAAACGTTAATTGGTTCCAGTCCACTCGCCCGCATATCCTTCATGTGCACATACTCCATGGGACGGTCCACCCGCAATTCGATCCGTACTTTCAGCAAGTCACCCGGTTGTAATTTTGTGCCGTCAGTTACGGGAATCAACTCCGGACCACGATCCGTATTCACTTGTTTAAACATGGCTTTCTTCAATTCGAGCGGCGTTTCTTCGAAGGTTTTTATTTTATCCAAATCTTCAAAATATTGCCAGTACATCGCCCCCCAGGCTACGTTAGCGTTTGGATTATTAATCGTAATCTTACCCATATCCGGCGAAATCTCCCCGGCTTGCCAGCTCGTTTTAAAATAACCGGAGCCAGCCTCTTTTTTGACTTTCGACTGATCGAATTCTTTGCCACCAATCGTAATGTCTACCGGTTGATCTTCCAGCAGCCAGTTGGCACCATTGCTCAGCAAAGCGTACACCGCAGCCGCCGTAGCTTTGGTCGTTTTCCAGTGCGTCGTTTGCTTGGTTTTCAGCAACCAGACTTTCAGATCATCCACCGTTTGCTCATCGTTACCGACTTCGGCGAAGGCTTCAATTAACAATGCTTGTGTTTCTACGGGTAATTGATACCAGTAATATCCAAAAGTAGTTTTCCAGTACATGCCCATCTCATCGTTTTTAACTGCCCGTTCCTTCAGAGAAGCCAGAATCTTCTTTGGCGTTTCTGCCCGGTCAGCCCGGTGTAAAGCCAGCGCCAGCATTCCCTGTTCGTAGTTGTTGCGGGACAACCAGTATTTGTCCGCCTGTCCGTAATAATAATCCATCACTTCCGCTACTTCTTTAGAGATTCTTTCTTTTGGAAAAAATGACCGCATGTACAAATAATGAATTTGGATAGAAGACAAGTGATCATTTTCCATCTTAATTCCATCCCGGTCCGCTCTTTCTTTCAGCTTACGATACACATCCACAAATTCCCGGTCTAGGTATGGAATCGCTTTTTGCCGGATAGTCATCAATTTACGATTACTCGACACTTCTTTGACTCCCAATTTATCCAAATGACCAATTCCTTCCAGAATATTCTGGGTAATATAACGATTGTGATTTCCACCCGGCATCCACGAAAAGGCACCGTCACTTCGCTGTCGTTGCTCTAGTTTGTTAATGGCCGCTGTCTGTTCGCTGGCCATTTTATTCAAATCAAATAACAATCCGATATTACGGGTCTGTTCCTCTTCGCTCATGGCCGCCAGTACCCAGGGCGTTTCTTCCAGCAAGGCAGATTTTAACTCCTGATTTTTACGCAGGTTACTGTCCATGGCATCGGTCCCTTTCCATTGCTCAAAAACCCTTTTTACTTTTGGGTGAGCGTTGGCCACCGATGAGGCCAGACTGTTTGCATAAAAACGGTTAAAAATCTGCTCGGTACAATCGTAAGGATATTCCATCAGATACGGCAAAGATTTTACTGCGTACCAGGCCGGATTGCTCGTAAATTCCAGCGTCATTTTGTGGTGAGCCAGGGTGTTGGATGCACCCGCTTTAGAGAGCGCTTCAAACGTAAAATCTTTTTTCGATTTGCCCCGTATCGGCAGCGGCTTGGCTTCGGTCACCAGCATTCGGTTGGTCACTACGGGAATCGTACTTTCTTCTCCGTCTCCGTACTGTCCGGCGCGGGCAATGACCCGGTGCGTCAGCGCGGTCGCCTGTCCATACGGAATTTTCAGCTTCCAGCGTAAAGCCGCCGATTGTCCTGCCTCCGCGGAAAAACCAGTTGGTTTTCCATCATTTTCAAAAAGAGCATCCACAGATTTCATGGTCAGGGCATCAAAGAGTTTTAGTTCTGCTTCTCCCGTCAGCGCATTTTCCGTCAGGTTATTTACCTTGGCGGTAAAATAAAGTTCATCGCCTTCGCGGACAAACCGGGGCGCGTTGGGTACGACCATCAGTTCCTTCTGGGTCACAACCGTATTACTGGTCAATCCAAATTTTAAATCCTTGGTATGTGCCATTCCCAGAAATTTCCAGCGGGTCAGGGCTTCATTCATCGTGAATTTTATAATCACATTGCCTTCGTCGTCCGTCGCTAAATCCGGAAAGAAAAATACCGTTTCGTTGAGATTCGTCCGAACCTTAACGGGAGTTGCCGCTTCCGGATTATCATCTGAATTGTCATCACCGGGAGGAGCCGGTGGTTCTTCGGTACCGGGAGGTTCGATGGCAGCTAGCCTGCCTCCTGACGCTGCGTCCGCGTCATTCGACAGATCTGCCTTTTCCATCGCCATTTCCGGAGCAGGGGCGGCACTCATAGCTAATTGTTCATCGTTACTTTTCATCCTTCTGACCGCCATCGGATAAGACCGGTAATAATTTTGTGCAAAACCAAACCATTCCCAAACAGGATAGGTACGTTGTAAGAAAGTACGTTCCGGATTCCAGTTTTCCTGATACAACTGACTGTAGTCAGCGCGGTAACCTTGCATCTGCCAGCGCATACGGCTGTAATTATTTGGAAAAATATTATAATAAAATCCGTGGGCAGTAAATTCGTCGAGCGAAGCATCGTACAAAGTAGCGACCATTTCTGCGGCTAACTTTTCTTTCTTTGGACCACTGATTTTAATTTGCCATTCTTCTTCCTGACCGGGCTTTAGTTTATCCCGGTAGCTCAGATATTCAAAGGTAAGATCTTTGTTGGACCAGGGCACCTGAATCGTTCTTGAATTACTTTGACTTCTGCCATTTTTGGCAAAACTATAATGGTAGAAAATATTCCCCCGGTGCTTTTCTTCGATTTGTATTTTCTCCGTTTGCAAACGATTGAGATCCAGCCATTTTTGGGAAACCATTTTTCCATCTACCTCAATTTCAAAGTATATTTTTTGTTTTGGATAGCTGGTAGCAAAATGCAGGACTGCCGTTTCTCCGGGTTCATAAACGGGCTTTTCTATTTCGTGAAATAGTTGTTCTCCCCGGATAACGGGATTGTTTTTCAGGTCATAAACCGAAACAAATTTTTCCAGTTCCACGGGCGTTCCGTAGCGGTCCTCCGTGGTTAACCGGATGCGGTACCAGCCCACGGGCAGCCCTTTATTTAAGGTAACTGATTTATTTTTTTCTGTATTAAAATTAATGGTGATTGGCTGACCGCTGGTTTTCCAGTTGGGTTTTTCATCTTCATCCTTGTAAGCATAATGCGGAAAGTCCTTTTTGAATCCGTCTTCTTTTAAAATAAAAATATCCGGTTTGGTCCAGTAGCGTTTTACCAGCAATTCAACCGGTGCCGTAATTCCCTGAATTTCAATTTTTCCTTTCGCCGGGGCAAAACTTCCGCTTAGATTTTTAGTAGAAATTTCAATCGACTTCAAGCTGTCGCGGCTGATACTATTTGGCAATTCCATCCGTACCGCTAGCGCCACCGATCCAACGCGTACGGTACTGGAACCACTTCTGGTTTCTCCCGTTATATCCACGACATCCACGCTGACTTCATAAGAAAATTCAGGCTTATTTTCCAGGTCGATCGCCGCATCCGGGATGGCCTCAAATTCAATTGTAAACTTTCCGTCGGCGTCCGTTTCAGTGGTACCATTAATAATTTCCATCGCGTTATTTCCAACGGTCGGATAAGGTCGGTAGTAGCCACGAAAATAACTCGGCCAGTAAGGATATCTCGCCCGCCTGGTCACACGGTAATTGACCGTAGCACCGTCCACATTATTTCCGGCGAAGGCCTTCGCATTTCCAGTTAAAGTGATGACCTCGTTGAGTCTGTACGCTTTTTCAACCGGATCAATATTCACCTCAAATTTAGGTCGTTTATATTCTTCCACCCGAACCGCTGTACGCCCGTTTACATTATTGGCCACGATGCTCATCCGTCCCAGCAAGCCAGAACTGGGTGCGGTAAAACTACCGTTAAAAGTTCCGAATTCGTTGGTTGTGAAGGTTTTAGTAGCAATGATCTGATTATTGACATCGCGGAAAACCACTTCGGTTTTTTCGTTGGGCCGGATAGCAGGCAAGTCATCGGTGTCCTTGTAAACGACAATCCCTTTAAAATAAATAGTTTGTCCGGGCCGGTAGATAGCCCGATCTGTAAAGAAGGTTGTATTATAATACCCCTGTTTACGATTCCGGTCATTCTGAATGTATAACCGATCATTTAATTGAAGTTCGTCCGTTCCTTTTTTGATGGAATAAGTTACCTGGGTTCCACCGGCAAATCCAGCCACAACTTTTCCATTCTGGTCGGTAATCGCCTGTGATTTACGGGATTCATTATTCCGGGTTTTACGATTATAAAACTGTACATTAAAATTCACTTCGGCTCCTTCGACGGGTATCCCCGAGTAGCGATCATAGACAATTACTTCTGCGTTTTTTTCCTTCCCACGGGACCAGGAACCCAGGTTAGAAATAAAGGTTTCAGAAAGCGCCACTGCTTCGTTATTTACCGTAAAATCGGGGCTGGTTGAAATCATTAAAACGTAGTGGCCCAGCGGTAGTGGTTGAATTTTTAGTTCAGTATGATGCACCCGGTAATCTTCCGGATCAGGTAAAAACTGGTTCCAGGTCTGTACAGTTTCCTGTTGGTTATAAATTTTGATTTGATCCGGGCGACTGTTATTCTTCAGCACTTGTTTCAACCCGTCCGTTAACCGAATCACTTTAAAATAAATCTGATCGACATTTTTATAACTAATAGAAGTCAGAATAGGCCGGTCCGGACCATTGACCAGCTCCACCTGCTGGCTAAGACTTTTTTCATTTATTGTAATTAATAGGTTTTGGCATTCCGAAGTTTCCGCGATATTGGAAAATAAGCCAATCGCTTTCTGGCAAAGTTCGCGGGCTTTGATGATCGCTACCCGGTCTTCCTCCGATCCTCCCGGCTGGTAACCCGTTCCTTCGGAATAATACTGTTGAGCAAGCAAGTGGTAAGCCAGTGCGATCTCTTTTTGCTGCGGGTATTTTTTAATCAAATTTTCTAAAGTGGCCTTGTATAATTCTTTTTTATTTTCAAGAACTGCGTTGGTATTGACGAAGGCGATTCGCTTCAAGGTGACATCAATCAGGGCAGGAATATTGTTAGCCGATTGATGATATTCAGTCAGTTCCTGCAGCAGCTGGATGGTCTTCAATTTAGCCGAACTGGTATCTTTTGTTTCTGGCTGGTATGCTAAAAATTCACGGTTGGTACCAAGGGCCTGGTCTTCGGTAATATAAAATTTATAAGCAGGCTCGGTCAGATTATTTTGTTCGTTAGAAAAAAAGTCAATTGCCTGGTGGGCAAGAATATCATATAAAGTTGGCCGCAGCGCGGTGGTATTTTTTCCTTCGGTTAGAATGGCCGAAAAATCTTTCGCATTGATCTGTCTGGTCTTGTCGTCTGCTACCGACGCTAGTATTAGTGACCGGGACTTTTGTAGCAACTGATTTGGGGACCAGGTGGTAAAATCTCCGGCAGGCTCGGCGGTGCTTGTCCGATCCCGGAACCGCCAGCGATTCTGATTTAAATAATTTGTGTAAGCCTGTCCCAGATAAGACTGAAAAATTGAACGCATGGGGAAACCAGCATTCTCCAATTCTTTTTCCATCAACAAAATAGCTTTGCTCTGTCCTTCCTCCTGAAGTTCTCCCGTAAATCGTCCCAAATGCAAAACGGTCTTTACGATCTGCGGGGGATTGTTGTCGTTTTTTGCACGTTGGTAAAGTGCTTCCACTTCCTTCATAGCAGATTCGGGCAGTCCCCGCTGGATGAGCGAATCAATTTTTTTCCACTCTGCGGAATAGTCATCATTCATTACCGGTATCATAGTTTGAGTCGTTTTGTTTTGAAATCCCAAAAGGAAAAATACGAGAATAATCAGCGCAGTAAAAGTGGCGGATGCAAGCAATAGTTTTTTCATGACGATTTTGTTTAGTACCTCCGCTGGTTCGAGCATGTTTAAATTTCTATTGCCTGATAACCAACACTTTGTGAACCTGATTTCCTAAAAAAGAACTCATTTAGCTCGCTAAACTCATTATTTTTTAGTTCCTCAGAACCACAAATTATTGATGATCATTCTAAAATAAATTTAAACAAGCTCTTGATAACAGGAAGTATGATTTTGGTTTTTTGACTTTTTTAAAAAAATTCTGTCACACTAAAGATGGTAATAATAGCTCCTTAGGTTGGCCAAAATACGAATTTAACGGCATTTTAACAGGTTGAAAATGAGGGATTTCTGAGAGAAAAACGCAGATGACCGGGTAAGGATTTCGTAGGGAGTGGGTAAGTGGAATGTTTGAGTGGGTAAAGGTATCAGATAAGGTTTTTATCTTTTTTTTGGTGTTTTTGATTTTATTTTATAAATTTTTTGTATTTTATTTTAAATATTAAAAACAATTTATTAACTTGCGCTTAGGTTGCCGGAACTAGTACAGTAGCGAAGGCAGGTGAAGGACATTTTTTTATTGAACCCGCCGGAGGTTCAAAGCGCGCTTATTTTTATCGATTTTTTACATAACTATTGTGGAAGTTGTTCTGCACTAGGGTGGCGAAGCTGTACAAGTTCATAGACTTCGTTAGGGATTTGGTGTTGGTTTGGCCCGCTGCGAGGCGGGCAGGCACAGACCTTCGGTCAAATCTAGAGGGTGGGCCCACCCGGAGGGTGTAGTCTTTT
>CAKZUV010000020.1 GCA_937921555.1 uncultured Saprospiraceae bacterium | reverse complement strand
TTCACAAATTTTTCGGCACCGTAGCTTTGGCTACGAACCTCAAAATTTGCTTCGTCTTGACAATCAAGCACTTACCCTCACCTTTTGTGAACATTCTTAAACAGCTTCAACCCATTTTTAAACAGTTTCTATTTATAATCTCCGCAGACCATCCGAATAACGGCATCTACACTTATTTATTTGCCATTCCTAAGGGCCAATTCTTAAAAGGAAGGCAGATATTTTTTCTGCTTCACTCGACCCGGTAAAGAAAGCCCCAGCCACCAAAACAGAAAGAAATAAAATTTTCTTTCCGATTTTTTTGAGTAATCAAAAATAAATTTTATCTTGCAGTATTCCCACAATACATATCAAGAAAAAAGCGAAGTTGAATAGTTATTACTATGCGGATAAACCGAATTCTAACGGTTTATTCAGGTAGAGAAATGCTTACCGCATTATATCCACATTAATACTATTTGAATTCAAAATTAAATTAAGTAAATAATTGTGTTACTTAACGGAGGCTAATTGCGTCCTAAATATAACAACCGCTTTATTAAGTTTAAAGTATTTATAATGTGTTGTAATCCCTCTTGTACATATACTTTTTTTTGACTATTTACAGAACCTACAAAACACAAGACTATGCTTATTTTGTACATTGCTACGGGAAGTTTTTTACTGGGAGGAGGAATTGTTTTAATGGCAAATCTTTCTTCTTCACGTACTAAACGATTCTGATCTGAATTGTTAAGTCAAACGTACCCAAACTTAAAACCTAAACCTATTTTTGATCTACCTTGTACGTTTAGACTTACCTGCCCTCATACGATGAGGCACTTATTAATTTTGACTGCAATACACAATCATATAAGTTGTTCAACAACTTTGTCGTTCTTCCGTGAAACATCTGTCTCCGTGACAGGTGTTTCATAAGAAGAATATCTTTCCTAATCAGCTTAGTTTATTCAAAGCTTTTTCTACTTTGCATGCTACGCAAACAAGGTATTGGACTGCGAAGGTGGAACGATCCCTAAATGCTGGTAGGCTTTTTCGGTCGCCTCCCGTCCCCGTGGTGTACGCTGCAGGTAGCCTTCCATAATCAGAAAAGGCTCGTGTACTTCTTCGATCGTACCAGCTTCTTCTCCAACCGCCGTACCGATGGTCGTGATCCCAACGGGGCCTCCCTTGAATTTATGTATAATTGTCGACAGGATCTTATTGTCCATTTCATCCAGACCACTGCTGTCAACGTTCAGTGCTTCCAGGCCGAATTTGGCGATTTCAACCCCGATCTTACCATTCCCTTTTATCTGGGCAAAGTCCCTGATCCGGCGGAGCAATGCGTTGGCAATCCGTGGCGTACCCCGGCTGCGGCGGGCAATTTCCTGCGCACCGGCCGTATCTATCGGTACCTCTAAAATTCCGGCGGACCGCTTGATTATTTTTTCCAGAATGGCCACATCATAATAATCCAGGTGGCAATTGATACCAAAGCGGGCTCGCATAGGTGCGGTGAGCAAACCCATCCGGGTGGTAGCGCCAATCAGGGTGAAGGGTTCAAGAGAGATCTGAATACTGCGGGCGTTGGGTCCGCTATCAATCATAATATCAATGCGGTAATCTTCCATCGCCGAATACAAATATTCTTCTACGACGGTATTCAATCGGTGAATTTCATCAATGAACAATACGTCTCCTTCCTGTAGATTGGTGAGCAGTCCGGCCAGATCTCCCGGCTTTTCGAGGACCGGACCGGAGGTCATTTTCAGGTTGGCTTCCAGTTCGTTGGAGACGATGTGTGAAAGGGTGGTTTTTCCCAGACCCGGTGGGCCGTGCAGGAGGACGTGATCGAGTGCTTCCCCTCTTTGTTTAGCGGCAGCAATAAAGATTTTTAAATTTTCAACTATTTTCGGTTGACCGGAAAAATCATCTAACGCCTGTGGACGTAAGACTTTTTCCATTTGCTGATCGGCGGGTTCAAGTTGTTCGCCGGAAGGATCTAGGTGTTCGTTCATTATTAAATTATAGCAAGGTCGTGAATAGCTGCTGATTTTTGTACCATACTACTGGAAATTCTTTCCATTTTCGATCTCCCAAGTCTTTATGTAGTTCGGGAGTCACAAAGTCACAAAGGATACGAAGAAAAAACTTTGTGTTCTTCGTGTTTTAGTGGCAAAAAAAACACGAAAAGCCCGAAAACGTCCAGTATATATATTTCACAAAAAAAACCGCTAAACAGACCTTTGATTGAATCTGATTAGCGGCTCTCTGATAATCTGTTGTGTAAAGTTATTATTTTTTAGGAGAAATAAAAAACCTGAATTTTATTTACTTTCCATGCCCTCTTTGAGTTTACGGGCATCCTCTTCGATAATCTGCGTCATTACCTCTTCGAGCTGTTCGGCTCCAATCCGGTTGATGAGTATCTTTTTGTCTTTGTCAAGAATAAAAATCCGGGGAGTAATCCGGGTATCATATTTTGCGGTAAATTTGGACAAATTTCCGGGGTCTACCACGTTGATCCAGTCATCCATATCTTTTTCGTGAACATATTTCCAGCACTCTTCCATATCTTTTTCCTTCATTTTTACGCAAGTACCCATGATCTTTACTCCCTTATCTTTAAACTTTTCGTAAAACTCAGTGACAAACGGCGTAGATTTTTTACAGTGACTACAATCGTACCGCCAGAAATATAAAACCGTGTAAGGACTTTCAATATCGTAAAGAGAAATCTTGCTGCCATCTTCTTTTCTCATTTCAACGTTCATGGCCCGGCGGCCAATCAGGGTAGGGCGGCGGCGCTGAGATTCCAGCATTATCTTTTCTAGTTGTTCCTTTTCCAGCCACGGAGCCATTCCTCGGGCGTAATAATTGTCCACCAGGTGAACATATACCGCATCCATTCCGACTTTAGTCTGCGCTTCTTCGGCGTATTGATTGAGCAGCTGACTCAGGTAGTACCGAAATGTTTTATCAACCGGTTTTACTTTGTTTAAAATATAATCAACTGCGACAATGATAGAATCCGGCGCGGCCGGGGTAAGCTGATCAAGGTAATAATTGATCTTTTTAGGCAACATTGGATTACGGTAGAGACTGGCATCATTAAAATCCACGTGCTCAAAGAAATGGCTTTTTCTATAAATATACCGTTGGAACTGCACCTCACTATCGCTTCCCGTAAAGTCCGGAATATCAGTTTCAAAACCGAATTTAATCCAGGTAGCCACCGGAGAATCCGGATTGTTTTTAACCAATTGTTCCTGATAATTTTTCACACTATTATTTACCTCCTCCAGGGCTTTTTGCAGTTCCTCGGTCGATTTTCCTTCGGCCTCAGCCGCTTTTAACTTTTCCTGCAAGTCCCGGGCCTGTGGACCTTTGGCGGACAAAAAGCTGACATATTCGTAAAATAAGCTATTGGCCGGTGAATCGGTGATGGTAAAAGCCTGTTCGTCGAGTTTGGCGTAGTTGGCTTTCAGGGTGAAACGCTGATTTTTATCATCCACAAAAATCTGAATAAATTTATTGTCGGGAGGCAGGACTACCAGGTAAACGCCCGCTTCGAGTGTCGTATCTCCGGCAAAAACGACCCTTCCATCCTTCACCGCCACGGTGTCCAGAATGTAGGGGGTATCCCCGATATAACCTGCCAGGTAGACCTCGGACTGGTCAAAATTTTCAATTTCGACGGTAATTTTATGGCCTGAATCACCAGCCAGAAGCGGGGAAAATGTTAACGAGATGACAAAGAAAAAGAATAGCGTTAAGGTTCTTAACATCATAAGAGATTTTAATTTAAATAAACACCAAAAATACGAATCTGTTGTCACAGTTGTGACGTATAGATAACAGGAAAAGGGTGTTAATTATTTTTTAAAAAGAAGATTCCCCATATAAGAAATAAAATTTCTACATTTGCAGAAATTTTTATAAAAGATTAGTATTTAATTAATTAACCGGTAAATCACAAAATTTTATTCAAAAATGAGTGGACAGAAAATCACTTTTAAAAATAACGAATTACACGTTCCCGACAATCCAATTATTCCTTTTATTGAAGGTGATGGTATTGGTCCGGATATTTGGGCAGCAGCCGTAAAGGTCTTTGACGCAGCGGTAAAGAAAGCCTACAAAGGAAAACGTAAAATAGCCTGGCAGGAAATCCTGGTCGGCCAGAAAGCCTTTGACAAAACCGGTAAATGGTTACCCGCGGAATCACTTCGCGAGATCAAAAAGAATCTGGTAGCGATCAAAGGCCCTCTCACAACACCCGTAGGAGGCGGTATCCGTTCTCTGAATGTTGCGTTGCGCCAAAAACTGGATTTGTATGCTTGTGTACGTCCGGTAGTTTATTTTAAAGGAGTCCCTTCTCCCGTAAAACGTCCGCAGGACGTGGATATGATTATTTTCCGTGAAAATACGGAAGACATCTACGCGGGTATCGAATATTTAGCCGGTACGGCGAAGCTCAGAAAGTTGAAAAAGTTTTTGATGGAAGATATGAAGGCTAAGGGCATTCGCTTTCCTGATACCGTTTCTTTAGGAATCAAGCCTGTATCTCAGGAAGGAACAGAGCGTTTGGTACGTGCTTCCATCGACCACGCGATCAAAGAAGGTAAGCCTTCGGTGACCCTGGTACACAAAGGTAATATCATGAAATTTACGGAAGGTAAATTCAAGGAGTGGGGTTATGAGATGGCGGAACGCGAATACGGAGATAAGGTTTGGACCTGGGCACAATACGATAGAATAGCGGCCAAGAGCGGAAAGGCAAAAGCCAATAAAATGCAGGAAAAGGCACTTGCGAAAGGAGCGATCCTGATCAAAGATGTGATTGCCGATGCATTTTTACAGCAGATTATATTGCGACCTTCCGAATATTCCGTAATTGCTACGCTTAACCTGAACGGTGATTATATTTCAGATGCCCTTGCCGCACAGGTAGGTGGAATCGGGATTGCACCGGGAGCGAACATCAACTATAATACCGGGGTGGCCATTTTTGAGGCAACGCACGGTACGGCACCTAAATATGCCGGACTGGACAAAGTAAATCCTAGTTCTGTGATTCTTTCGGGAGAAATGATGTTCCGTTACCTGGGTTGGAACGAAGCGGCTGACCTGGTTGTAAAAGGAGTTGGTAAATCTATTCGCTCTAAGCGGGTAACTTACGATTTCGAAAGATTAATGAAAGGCGCAAAACTTTTGAAATGCTCTCAGTTTGGAAAAGAAATCATTAAGAATATGTAAAATTTTCTTTTCTTAACGTAAGGAATAAATTGTATACAAACGCTAAGTTCACTTTACTAATGCAGGTAAAGTGAACTTTTTTCTTTTTTTATTGAAAAATAACTGATATATTGCTTCTAATTGGAATTTATAGCTCCCAATAGCTGCACAAATACTTGAGAAATTCTGAAACTTCTAAAAAATAATCTATTTTATTTTTAATCTCACCCCAAAATAAATTTACACAGACAAGTTTATACTTTAATTTTAGATAAAAAGTAATTCTTCAAACTACTGTTGAATCTTTTTATGATGTTCAGTTTGCATTAAAAACTCACAATTATTTTGATTGCAGACCATGCAGTATTTTATTTGGAATTAATTCCGTAATTCCAAACATTTAACTCTGGAAATAACAACCTACCTTAAATTTTTACAAATATAGTGATATTTGTAGCTGGCGTAGCTGTGCATTTTGTGAAGATTTGAGAAGATAAATCTATAAAAATTATTAGTTTCTCATAAAATCTCTAAAACACGCACAATTTTTTACAATTATTTATATTGTTAAGATTCTAACGGCTGCGGCTTAGAGGTTTTATTCGCTGAGGTAGAATTTAACTGGTGCTGTATTTTCTTATTCCTTTTTTTATCAAGGAATATCTTATATATTGCAGGTTATTGGAATTTTCAACTCCTAAAAACTGCATAATTATTTTGAGAAAATCTGAACCTTTTAAAAGGTAATTCTTTTTAGATTGGGTTAGCTACAGCCTCGCCCCAAAATATATTTATACCCAAACCTATAGTTTAATTAAACAGCGTGTAATTCTTCAAATTATTGTTGAATAGATGTACGCTGTACAGTCTACACTTTTAAGACTGCTTGTAAGTATTGTGATTTTAAATTTTTACGATACTTTGTTTTAACTTTAGTGTGGTAGCCCAAATATTTAACCCCTGGAAATAACAAAACGCCTTGAGTTTTCACAAACATGATGTTGCTTGTGACTAGCGTAGCTTTGCATTTTGTTAAAATTTGAAAAATATATCCACATAAATTTAATTATTAATCTCTCATAAAATCTTTAAAACATGCGTAATTTTTTACAATTATTCTTAGTGTTAAGCCTCTTTTTGGCTACCTCCTTAGATTTATCCGCTCAGTTGGATTTAACGGGAACTGTATCATACGTCAATGGTACGTTTGTTTATGATTCGGGGACTGGATCCAGTTTTCGGGTTTGTCCCGATGTTCCGATCAGTCTGAATTCTGATAATGCTGCCAGTGTCTGTGCGGGACTGGGCGGAGTCGACCGTTCGTTTTTCGTAACCGGAAGTACTGGTGGTGGAGATCAGACAGAAATTACTCCGGAACAGCCAGGTAATATTGTCAGAGTTGTCAGTCCTGTATATTTCCGTTTTTGTGTCCGCTGTAATAATGGAGATATGATTGAAAGTGATATTATTACTTTCTTCCCGAGTTCAACGACCGAAGAAGGAGAAGACTGTGCCGGCGTTATTTTGCCCGTTGAGTTAACTTCTTTCACAGGAAATAATGTTGAAGCTGGTATTGCTTTGGAATGGACTACGGATTCTGAAGTAAACAACGAAGGATTTGAAGTTGAATTCAGTCTGGATGCCCGTTCTTTTGAGACAGTAGGTTTCATCACCGGTAACGGAACAACCAATGAACCTCAAAGCTACCAGTACATCCACAAGACCAACCGCCCGGGTAGCCTTTACTACCGATTGAAGCAAATGGATTTCGATGGTGCTTACGAGTACTCTGATCTGATCGAAGTGATGCGTGAGAAAGAGAATGATGGAACTATCGTTATTTTCCCTAATCCTGCTAGAGAAGCATTTACCATCACCGTTTCTAACCCGGAACGTTTGAGTTCTTCCGTGAAGGTGACGGATCTGTTAGGTAAAGTAATTTTCTCAACTTCCTTCCAGGCGGATGAGGCTCCTGATTTTTTCGAGAAAGAAATCTCCAGCCTCACGCAGCAAATGTACATTGTAACAACTAGAATTGGTACAGAAGTGACCAGCCACCAGGTCGCTAACCTGAACTAGGAACCATTTCCTGAAAGGCATAAAAAAACTCCGTCCCGAAAATTTTCGGGACGGAGTTTTTTATTTTTAGAAGCGTTTTTTAAGCAGAGAAGGAAGTTCCACATCCACAACTCTCTTTTGCATTAGGATTATTAAAGGTAAAACCCCGGTTGTTTAATCCTTCCAGCCAGTCAATCTCAATGCCCAGAAGATAAATGGCGTGTGCCTTCTCCATAAAGACGCGCATTCCGTTCACTTCGTACACATCGTCGTTCTCTTTTTTCTCGTCAAAACCAAGAATATAAGAGAACCCAGAGCAACCGCCTCCTTTCACACCAACTCGCAAACCGTGATCAGCGGAGACTTTTTGTTCCTCCATGATTCGTTGAAGATGTTTGACGGCACCGTCCGTCAGGGTAAGTGGCTGCATGGTTGTTTTTTCTTTGGTATCACTCATAACTACAGATTTTATTATTTCTTTAAAGTTGCAAAACAACTGATACTGCAAAAATACAGAATTTGTTGTTTAAAAGCAGCTAAATTTGTTTTTGCTCATGTACTTTGAATTTTGCGCTGAAAATTAACTGAGTCCAACGTAAAGCCCTTATAAAAAACAAACAATAGCCAATTGGGAATTGTTGTCATTTCAATGTCTTTCGTTACTTTTGCTGACTAAATTAAGACCAACACCTATATTTATGAATGCTATTATTGAGATTCTTCTCGAAATTATTAAAATTACGGTACCAGCGCTAATTGTCTTTTTTACCGTCTTTTATTTAATGAAACAATATCTGGCCAGCCAGTATCAGCTGAAATCTTTGGAATTTAAACAAAATCAGCAGTCAACTACGGTTCCATTGCGATTGCAGGCTTACGAACGACTATCGTTATTCTGCGAAAGAATTGCTATTCCAAATCTGATTCTCCGATTGAGACAGGAAGGAATGACTGCCGGAGATCTCCGTATGTCGATGATGGTGGCTACCCAGCAGGAATTTGAACATAATATCACGCAGCAAGTGTACATTTCTCAGCAACTTTGGCAGATTATTAAAATTGCCCGGGATGACGTAATGAACGTCGTTAGTGAGGTTTATGAACAGCAGGGGCCAGATGCTTCGCTCGATAATTATGTACAGGGATTATTTGCGCACCTGCAAGGCCGGGAGTTTATGCCACTCGACAAGGCACTCGTAGCCATCAAAAAGGAAGCGGGTGTTTTATTGTAGAGCGTATCCACATTCTTTAAAAAAAAAATTGACCTCATGTCTAAAAAGAATAAACGAAACAACAGCCCTTTTGTCTTTTCAACCAATCCTGATTTTGTTCCTCCTTCCGGGGATAATGACGATCAGGAAACACCCGACCCTTCTCAGCAGGATTTGCGGGTACATATCGACCGAAAGCAACGCCGGGGCAAGGAAGTGACGCTGGTAACTGGTTTTGTAGGTAGCGAAGAAGATATGAAAGCACTTGGAAAAATGCTCAAATCCAAATGTGGAGTAGGGGGCGCTGTAAAAAATGGGGAGATCATGATTCAGGGAAATCACCGCCCAAAGGTCATCGAATTGCTGAAAAAGGAAGGATTTAACGTAAAAGCAGCGGGTGGATAGTAGTTTTTTACAAAAAAAAATAAAAAAAAGATAGGTCATTTAATTTGATTTATCTTTTTTTATTTCACAATTGTCAAATAATATAAATGCCAATTAGCTGATTTACAGTAACTTGTGGGCGTGGTATTGTATTATTTCAGTATAAAAAATATTACAATTGTGTATTTTTGTCTTTGGTTTAGGTGAAAGTCACCCGTATATTTGTAGTGTGAGAAGGAAGAAGCGGCGAAACATTACCGGAATTGACCGGCACAAAAAGAGTAAGATTAGCTTCGGCTAATAAAGAATATATGTTCATGGGATTATAATTTGTTGTAGTAGTCCAGGCTTGTAGCCTGGACTATTTCTTTTTTAGGGGGACTCATTTTCTAATCCATAAACAGTTGCTCCTCTGCAATATCTACCACACCCCGTTCTTTGGCCAATTTGAATAGTTGCCGTACCGCCTGCCGGCCATCTTTCCCCAAATCCTCCGTAAAATCATTCACATATAAATTAATGTGTTGCATCATCACCTTTGCATCCATTTCCTGGGCGTGTGGCCGCACGTAATCGAGCGTCTGTTCCGGAAACTGCCGTGCGTATCGTACACTACGCGCCAGTACCCGATTCACCTTTTGCTGCGTAGACCGATCCAGCGTTCGCCGGATCACAATTCCGCCCAGTGGAATCGGTAAACCCGTTTCATTTTCCCAGAATTCTCCCAAATCCTGGACCTTTACCAGGCCCTTCTCTGCGTAGGTAAACCGGCTCTCGTGGATGATCAGTCCCGACGTTTTTTTACCCATAGCGACCAGCTGCTCAATCTCCGAAAACAAGACCGCCTCTTTTTGTTTTGCATTCGGATAGGCCAGACTCAATAAAAAATTGGCCGTCGTATATTTACCCGGAATAGCAATCGATCCGCTCTCCACCTCTTCGTTGGTCATCCACTTTTTTGCAATCAACAATGGTCCGCAATTTCGTCCCAATGCACTTCCTGCGTCCAGCAATACGTAGTCCCGCAAAGCGTACGCATACGCATGATAACTCAATTTGGTAATATCCAGGTCACCTTTGAAAGCCCGCTGATTCAATGCTTCCACATCTCCCAGCACGACCGAAAACTCCAACCCCTCCGTATCAACTTTCCCATGCACCAACGCGTCAAATAGAAAAGTATCATTCGGACAAGGAGAAAAACCTAATGTTAATTTCATAATGATTTTAATTTAAAAAATCTGGGGGGCTAATCATAATCAGTTACACAAATTTTACTTGTTTTACATTTTACGATCATTCAACATTTCATTCCGCCAAATGGTTGGGCACTAAAATCCACCCATCAAAAAATTACGAGAATTTACCCCGACCCAAGAGGGAGTTCTCGTAATTTTTTGCCTCGCTAATATAATCCTTACATCTACCCATCCGCACATCCACACATCCACCCATCCACCCATCCACACATCAAAAAATCCGCACATCCACCCATCCGCACATCAAAAAATCCGCACATCAAAAAATCCACCCACCAAAATTCATCGTATCTTTGCAAAAAAACATAAACATGCTCGATTTAAGCCTCGTCCAGGTCGTATACGAAGACAACCACATCATCGCCGTCAACAAACCCGCTGGTTTTCTGGTACAGGGAGACAAAACGGGCGATACCCCGCTCAGCGAATACGTCAAAGCCTACATCAAAGTTCGCTACAAAAAACCGGGAGACGTTTTTCTTGGAGTGATTCACCGGCTGGATCGTCCCGTCAGTGGAACCGTCATTTATGCCCGTACCTCAAAAGGCCTTAGCCGGATGACCGAATTATTTCGCGAGCGCAAAATAGAGAAAAATTACTGGGCCATCACCAAGCAACGTCCCAATCCCATCGCCGGAAAACTAGAACACTATCTCCTAAAGGACAAAACCAGAAATTTGGCAAAAGCCTACCCGAAAAGAGGCAATCGAACCAAAGATGCCAAGCATTCCGTATTGACCTACGAACTCCTTTCGGCCATCGAAGCGCATTATCTGCTCCTCGTAAAACCAGAAACCGGCCGCCCCCATCAAATCCGGGTTCAGCTGGCCACCAACGGTACGCCCATCATCGGTGACGTTAAATATGGATTTCCGAATGCCAACGACGACGGTTCCATTTTACTGCACTGTCGCTCAATGAGTTTTATCCATCCGGTTAAGCAAGTTCCCGTTACCATCGAATCCGACCCACCGGATAAATTTATGTGGAATCGGTTTATGTAATAGACTTAATTCCATAATGTTTTGTAGAGAAACCAAATAGATATTTTTGATCAGATTGAGGCTCTTTTTTGAGTGCATAGCCGCGCTATGGGCGATAAAAAAGCCGAAAAGATGGACAAAAAGATCATTTGGGAGCATACA
>CAKZUV010000019.1 GCA_937921555.1 uncultured Saprospiraceae bacterium | reverse complement strand
TTTGGGAATAAGGAATTATAAAGGGTTTATTTTAATCAATAAGAATTCTCCGAGGCTTTGCCTCGGATGAACACGTTAGCGGGACTGATTAACAAATTTACCGATTAACGGTGTTTAGCTTTGAGCGATACTCCGACGGCTTGCCTCAGAGCGCTTAATTTTTGCAAATAGAAAATATGTATTGTTTTTAATTGCATTGGGATGCGGTATAATGATGGAGCAGGGGGATAGAAAATTATGGAAATGGGGCGGTAGCCTTGTTGTCTGCTGATTTTTTTGGTTTCGAATGGATTTGTAAGGAGTAACGATAAATAGAAGCAGTTATTAAAAAAATCACTCATAATTGCCTATCTTTACCTATAGACTTTGTTTAAAACAATATCTCTGTCATAACACTAAAAAAACACACCCTTGTTCGAACAAACTTTCAAAAACATTGACGACCTCCTCTACAAAGACGCAGGCTCCGACAGTGAATTAGACTATATCGGCCAGACTTCCTGGATCCTCTTCCTGCGCTACCTTGACGAACTGGAACAGGACAAAGCGGATGCGGCCGAACTGAAAGGCCAAGCCTACTCCTTCATCCTCGACGAGCAATTCCGCTGGCAAAACTGGGCCATGCCCAAAAAAGAGGATGGAGAACTGGACCACCACAAGGCCATGACCGGAGTGGATCTGGTCAAATTTGTCGACGAAAAACTATTTCCCTACCTGGCGGATTTTAAGCAAAAGGCGGACAATCCGAAAACAATCGAATATAAAATCGGCGAGATCTTCTCGGAATTGAGAAATAAAATTCAAAGTGGATACATCCTCAGAGAAATCCTCGGTTATGCCGATGACCTCCCTTTCCGGTCTTCGAAGGACAAACACGAACTCAGTCACCTCTACGAAACCAAGATCAAAAACATGGGCAACGCGGGCCGGAACGGCGGCCAGTATTACACGCCCAGACCGCTGATCCGCGCCATGATCGAGATCATTGATCCCAAAATCGGAGAGAAGGTCTACGACGGTGCGGCCGGGTCCTGCGGCTTCCTCTGTGAGGCGTACGGACACATGTACGGACAGGTAGGCAAGAGCACGACCAAACTCAAGACTTTACAGGAGGATACTTTTTACGGAAAAGAGAAAAAGAACCTGGCCTACGTCATCGGGATTATGAACATGATCTTACACGGCATTGAGGCACCCAATATCATTCATACCAATACCCTGGGCGAGAATATCCGCGATATTCAGGAGAAAAATCGCTACCACGTGATCCTTGCCAATCCGCCTTTTGGGGGAAAAGAACGCAAGGAGGTACAACAAAACTTTGACATCAAAACCGGAGAAACGGCGTCCCTCTTTTTACAGCATTTTATCAAAAGCCTCAAGGCGGGTGGTCGCGCTGCGGTGGTGATTAAAAATACTTTTTTGAGTAATACCGACAATGCTTCTGTTTCTTTACGCAAGCATTTACTGGAAAGTTGTAACTTACATACGATCCTCGATATGCCCGCCGGAACTTTTACGGGTGCGGGTGTTAAAACAGTCGTCTTGTTTTTTGAAAAAGGAGAACCGACCAAAAAAATCTGGTATTACCAACTTGATCCGGGTAGAAAGATGGGTAAAACCAATCCGCTGAACGACAAGGACATGAAAGAGTTTATCGCTTTCGCGGAAAAGAAAAAGGAGTCGGAAAAATCCTGGGTTTTTAAAGTGAAGGATATGGATGAAGACACTTTTGATTTGTCTCCTAATAATCCAAATACTCCGGAGGAAGCACCGCTGAGAAGTCCGGCGGAAATTTTGGAGGAGATGAAAGATATGGATAAGGAAACGGCTGCTATTTTAAAATCTTTAAAGGAATTGATATGAGAGAGGGATGGGAAATAAAGAAATGGAGCGAAGTTCTGGAAATTAGAAGTGGACGAAACCAAAGAGAAGTCCTAAATCCTAAAGGTAAGTACCCTATTTTAGGAAGTGCTGGAAAAATTATGGGTTTTGCAGATAGATATATTTGTGAAGAAGGTACTACAATTATCGGAAGAAAAGGGAATATTAATAGTCCTATGTTCATAAAAGAAAAATTCTGGAATGTAGATACGGCTTTTGGCTTACATGCATTGGAATCTCTTGACAAGAGTTTTTTATTTTATTTTTGTAAAGGTTTTAACTTTACTGAAATGGATAAAGGTTCGGGAAGACCAAGTTTAGTGAAATCAGATTTACTTGAAATTCAAATCCCCATCCCACCCCTCACCGAACAAAAACAAATCGTAACCCTCCTCGATCAAGCCTTTGCGACCATCGACCAGGCCAAAGCCAACATCGAAAAAAACATCGCCAACGCGAAAGAACTTTTTCAATCTAAACTCAATGAGATTTTTAGTCAGAAAGGGGATGATTGGGAGGAGAAGACTTTGATTGATGTTTCTAAAGAATTTGGGAGAGGAAAATCTAAACATAGACCAAGAAACGCAAAGGAATTATTTGGTGGAAAATATCCGTTTATACAAACAGGTGATGTGAGAAATACGGGGAAAAATATTCATTCTTATTCACAAACTTATAATGAAACAGGGCTATCTCAAAGTAAGCTTTGGCCGAAAGGTACAATTTGTATAACTATTGCCGCAAATATCGCAGAAACAGGTATTCTTGATTTTGATGCATGCTTCCCTGACAGTATAATAGGATTCATAGTTGACCCTGTAAAAGCAATAAATGATTATGCTTTTTATGCATTACAATACTTGAAAACCGAGTTGCAGGCACAAGGTAAAGGAAGCGCACAAGACAATATTAATTTAGGAACATTTAAGAATCAACTTTTTCCTTTTCCAAATGTGGAGACGCAAAAAAAAATAGTTACTATTCTTGATAATATAAATACTAATACTGTTCTGGTTGAATCAAAATATGAGCAGAAATTAACCGAGTTAGAAGACCTAAAAAAATCCCTCCTCCAAAAAGCCTTTACCGGAGAATTAACCAACCCCAAAGAGAAACAAAAAGCGAAAACGACCGCTTAACTAAATAGTATTTTAAAATTAGAGAAAACAAATAAAATAACGGACTAAATTTACAGAAGGATTACTTTCAGATTTACTGAAAATAACAGGACATGAACGAAGCGCAGACTAAACATGATTTGATCGAACCAGCTTTGCGGGCAGCGGGCTGGGGTACCGTGGAAGGCAGCCGGCTGCGGTTGGAATTTCCGATTACGCAAGGTCGTTTGATTGGACAAAACCGGAGAGCAAAACCTTTGTTTGCGGATTATATTTTAGAATATAAAAACCGGAGAATTGGCGTCGTCGAAGCCAAAAAAAGAGACCTTTATTATACCGACGGACTGGCACAAGCCAAGGATTACGCCGAACGTCTGGACATCCGCTTTACCTACGCCACCAACGGCGAGCGCATCTACGGCGTCGATATGGACGAAGGCACCGAAGGCGAAATCTCCAACTATCCGACGCCCGATCAGCTCTGGGAAATGACCTATCCCACGCCCGTCGACGACTATAAAGTTGAGATCGCCGCCTGGAAAAATAAGTTTTTCGATATTCCCTTCGAAGACCGCGGAGGAACCTGGTCGCCCCGTTATTACCAACGCAATGCGATTTATAAAGTACTCAATGCCGTTGCCGAAAAAAAGCAGCGCATCCTCCTCACCATGGCCACCGGAACGGGTAAAACGGCCACCGCTTTTCAAATCTGCTGGAAGTTATTTCACGCCAAATGGAACTTGCGAAGAGACGGACTCCGCAGTCCCCGAATCCTATTTCTGGCCGACCGGAATATCCTGGCCGATCAGGCCTTTAATGCCTTTAGTGCGTTTGATAAAATAGACGAAAATATCAAAGTCAGAATCCGTCCCGGTGAAATCAGAAAGCGGGGTGGTGTCCAGAAAAACGGTAGTGTTTTCTTTACAATTTTTCAGACCTTTTTGACCGATGCCCAAAAGGACGAAGACCTCGAAGAAGTAGCCGAAGCGTCAGTTGCGATAAAAGAAAGAAAACCGGAAGACTTTAACTTTGGTCAATATCCGCGTGACTTTTTTGACCTGATTATTATTGACGAATGTCACCGTGGCGGCGCCAACGACGAAAGTTCCTGGCGGGCCATCATGGACTATTTTTCTCCCGCCGTTCAGCTGGGACTAACCGCCACGCCCAAACGAAATGTCAACGTCGATACCTACGATTATTTCGGTGATCCGGTCTATACCTATGCCCTGAAAGACGGGATCAACGACGGATTTTTGACACCCTTTAAAGTCAAAGAAATCAAGACCAATTACGACGAGTATATCGTCACGGCCGATGATACGATTCTGGCCGGAGAAGCGGAAATCGGCGATGCGTTTACCTACCGGGATTACGGCAGAAAAATTATTCTGCAGCAAGTAGAGGAATACCGCGTCAAAGAATTTTTAAAGCTGATTAATCAAAACCAAAAATCACTCGTCTTTTGTGCCACCCAAAAACACGCCGCACTTATTCGCGATTTGATCAATCAATATTCCGACAGTAAAAACACAAATTATTGTAAACGGGTTACTGCCGATGATGGAAAGATGGGGGAGGAAGCCCTCCGGGATTTTCAGGACAACGAAAAAAGTATTCCCACCATTCTGACTACCTCCCAAAAACTAAGTACCGGAGTAGACGCCCCGGAAATCCGTAATATTGTTTTATTACGCCCCGTGGATTCGATGGTAGAATTCAAGCAAATCGTCGGTCGGGGAACCCGGCTGTTTGACAGCAAAGATTATTTCACCGTCTTTGATTTTGTCGAAGCCCATCACCATTTTCAGGACCCGGAATGGGACGGCGAACCGCTCGATCCGGAACCCAAAAATCCCTATCCTCCAAAGCCAGGTGTCATCGACGGATCCACCGAAGAACCGGACATCTCACAATACTGTCAGGAATGTGAAAACGATCCTTGCGTTTGCGATAATCCCAAACCAAAAATGGTCCGTATAAAACTGGCCGATAATAAAGAACGCGAAATTGACTCCACCGTAAAAACGACCTTTTGGAGTCCCACCGGAAAACCCATCGGACAAGCAGAATTTTTAAATCAGCTATACGGAGATTTACCCGAATTTTTTTCCAGCGAAGAAGAGTTAAGAAAAATCTGGATTCTGCCCGGCACCCGAAAAAAGTTGTTGGAAGAACTCAGTGAAAAAGGCTACACCGATGCCCAGCTGGAAGATCTGAGAAAATTAATCCACGGAGAAGACAGCGATTTATACGACGTGTTGAGTTACGTCGCCTATCATAAAACGTTGGTTCCAAGGCTGGAGCGCGCCGAAAAAGCAAAAGTTCAGATGGAAGACTACAACCCAAAACAACAAGCATTCTTAAACTTTGTCCTGGAGCAATACGTCCGGGATGGCGTAGGAGAGCTGGACGATGAAAAATTGCCCGCCATCCTGGCCCTTAAATACCGGGCCATTGCGGATGCCAAAAAAGAGCTGGGAGATATCTCTTTTATCAGAGAGACCTTCGTTGGTTTTCAGGCACATTTGTATAGCGGTCAGGCGATGTAAGGTCATTGTTTTGAAAGGGCCGTTGTGGATTGGGGGTAGGGGTACTTCTGTAAGCGGGAGCGGTTTGGGTTTGAGTAGGATGGGGCGATTTTGCAAACGTTATGACCTACCTCCCTACCCAAAAAACAAATCCTCCAGAACAACCACCTGATCAATATGATTCAGCCGGTTAGTATTGTCCGTCACGCCGTGCGTGGTAATTAAAGTAGTAAAAATGTGTTTGTTGGATTTAGAATGTTGTAGAAAAACACGTTTTTTGTTTTCGATGTTTTGCACGTCTTTTTTGGTGACCGAATA
>CAKZUV010000018.1 GCA_937921555.1 uncultured Saprospiraceae bacterium | reverse complement strand
TGTAATCCGGTAATTATTTTCATCCGCAAAATCTTCTTCCGCCATCCCGTCTACTACCGTAAAAGTGGAGCCCATAAAGGAACCGGTGGCCGCAGTGGTAGAAAAATTCGGCGCGCAATTATCCTCCTCCTCATCGTCTCCGCAAGCTACGAAACTCAGTACGGAGAAAAGCGCTGCCAGGCATAAAAACGCCCAGTTTTTTTGTCTTAAATTGAACATATAAAAATTTTTAGGTGAAATTGAGTAAGAATGATGGTGTCTCATTTTTAAATAACTTCGTTGAAATAAAGGTGCAAATATATTGGAATTATCAGTAGGCAAACGTTAAAATTTGCCAATTGTAGCCAATTAATGGAAGTTTAAATAAGTATAGAATCGTATTTTATTTATTTAACATTCCTAAGCTCTAATTACTGCCAGAAATATTTCTAAGTTAACCATTTAATATTTTGTAAATTTGTTACTGGTTTTTTATCAAAAAAAATAGAAAATGTCCACCCCGACCAAAACGAGAATTGAAGTTATTGATGCCCTGCGTGGTTTTGCGCTGGCAGGTATCCTGATTTGTCACATGGTCGAGCAGTACGTAGGTGCAGGCACGCCGGCAAGTCATTTTGAAGGAGTGCGGACCGGGCTGCCGGACCAGATTGTCGAAGGCCTGATTGCTTTTTTCCTGCGGGGTAAATTTCTTGCATTGTTTTCTTTTTTATTTGGAATCAGTTTTTTTATTCAGATGGATAACGGGGCGAAAAGAGGAGCACAGTTTGGTCCCAGATTTTTGTGGCGGTTATTGCTTTTGTTAGGAATCGGATATTTGCATAGCCTGTTTTACCGGGGAGATATTCTGACGGTATACGCTATGCTTGGTGTTTTTTTAATTCCCTTTTTTAAAATTGATAACAAATGGATTTTAGGAGGTGCTGCTGTCTTGTTTTTGGGACTGGGACGCTATATTACTTTTTTTCTTACAAATGGTCAGCATCTTTTTCTGGATATTAATCCAACGGATATGGAGTCTGCGCACGTGCTTAATTACTACAACACCATAAAATCTGGGAGTTTATGGGACGTTTTCAGAACGAATGGTTGGGAAGGTCATCTGGATAAAATGAATTTTCAGTTTGGTGTTTTTGGGCGGGCTTACTATACTTTTGCATTTTTTCTGATCGGTTTGTACGCGGGAAGGTCCGGTTTTTTTAAACACTTCCGGGAGAAAAAAATGAACACCAAAAGAATATGGTTGGGTTCGGTTATGCTATTTTTTAGTGGCGCAGGAATTGCCGCTGCCGCCTTTATCAGTAATGGTCAGGAAGGTGGTTTTAATACCTGGCTGGTCATGATTGGCTTGTCCGGACTCGATCTGGTTAATCTGGCCATGACCCTGATGTATATTTTGCTTTTTGTAAAACTATTTCAAAAACTACGATTTAGAAAATGGCTGTCAGGATTTGCTCCTTACGGCAGAATGGCACTGACCAATTATATTTTACAAAGTATTTTCGGGACCCTGTTGTTTTACGGCTGGGGATTCGGTAACTTAAGTGAAATTTCTAATGTCATTGCCTTGTTAATCGCATTGGTATTTATTATTTTTCAAATTTGGGTCAGCAAAATCTGGTTGCAATATTTCAGATATGGACCCTTGGAATGGATTTGGCGAAGCCTCACATTTTTTAAGCATTTTCCCATTAGGAATGGCGATTAAAAAAATTACAGTTGGTCATCGAAAACGAATTACTCAAATTAAAAGATTAACTTGTACTGATATTTAAACACCGTGTAATTAACCTGCAGTAGCAGCATCAATCCATAAAAATGAAAATGACACAATCCTTGCAGCCTACCAAATATTTTGACTTTGCATCTCCATCTATTCAAGCTTTGATTGGTCCGGTAAGGGAGGAGCGTCCGGTAGAAGATGTGGGTCTGGCTGTACAGCAAATCCGGCAGACTTCCCGGCTGTATCTCATGGTGCGTGACCGGTACCGTTATAATCCTTACCGAATTTCATTCCGGCCGGAACGGTACGTTGCCAGTAATCTGGTCAATCGCTCCGAGGGACATTGCCTGGATAAATCGATCATTCTGATTGCCGGATTACGGGCGCTGGGCATCCCCGCCCGTTTGCGGCTGGCAAAAGTAAAAAACCACATCGGGGTCGAGCGACTCGTAGAAAAATTCGGAACCAATATTATGACGCCTCACGGTATGGTGGATATTTTTCTGAATGGGAAATGGGTAAAAGCATCACCCGCCTTCAACCGGGAACTCTGTGAAAAATGCAACGTCGAACCGCTTGAATTTGATGGTGCCAGGGATTCGGTGTTTCAGGAATACGACCGGGCCGGAGGTCAGTTTATGGATTACCTGGAAGACTACGGTTCCTTTGAGGATGTCCCCGTTGATTTTATTAAAAACAATATTATCGAACATTACCCGCAAATTTTGCAGTTATACCAGGGAATGGATGAGGTGGATTTATAAAAACGCTATTTTAAAATATGAAACTTGGTTTTTCGATAGAAGGATTTTAATCAATATTCTAAGACAAGATTGAATAAAGCGTTTACGTTGTTTGATTTACATTTCAGCTCTTAATTCGCATCAAATAATACTTCACCCGTGTCCGCACCATCATCCATCCATAAACTCCATCTCCGCCGTAAAATTGCCGGTCATGCCATCAAGGTAACCATTGAATGCACGGTGGTAGGGGAGTTGCTGACCGTAAATTCTCCCTTCTGGTTGTTGCCGGAAAATGCCCGCCGGCTCACCTACGGACCTCAGGCCGTCGAAATCTCCGCTATTCTGAAAGGCCTTATTCAAAACTACCGTTTTCTGCTACCTTTACTGGCCGTTCCGGAGCCCGTGCTGCCCGGAAATATCAAAGACGAAGATCGTGCGGTCGCCAAAGAGTTGAGAGGATTACAAGAACAGTTTTCCTATGGTCAGATTAAAAAAATGCGGTCCGAAATGAACGACGAGTGGAGCCGCCAGCTAATCTACCGGGCACACCACGGAGCTGGAATTGACTTCCGGCGCAAACTGGAACTCATCTACGAAGTAGCACTCTTACAAAAAATGAATGTATATCAATTGGTCCGGGAACTGCGTGCCTATGATGATGCCCTTTTTATTTATCCGCTCATTAACGGCCTTTCCCGTAAGAACACCACCTTTCGGTCTTTTGCCATTCGCTGGCTGCAGGACAATGTCTCCCCGGAGATGGACTTGCAATTGATGACGGCGTTGAGTGGTCCCGACGAATGGGTGAAAACGAGTGTTATTGATTTACTGGAAAAAATGGAATCGTATAATGCCAGGGCAGCGGTCGCTAATCTGCTGGTAGTTGATCCTTCGGTAAAGGTTCGGAGTCGTGCCGCCTTTTTTCTTGGAAATTTACCCGACCCGGAAAGTGTGCCCAATTTGTTGAAAGCCCTGGAAGATGAAAGTTGGCTGGTCCGGCAGAATGCCCTCGAAGCGTTAGGGAAACTGGGCGCTCCCGAGGCCTTACCCGTTTTATTGAAAAAATTAAAAGATTCCGCTAACGGCGATAAAGCCGATATCATTACCGCCCTGGGATATCATCCATTTCCAAACGTTGCAACCGAATTATTGCCATTTCTGAAAGTAAAAGAATTGAAATTTGTCACCATCTCCGCACTTGGAAAACTTGGTGATCCCATCGCCCTCGATCCCATCCGGGAAGTCAGCCGGAAAATCAGCCATCCCACCCGCAAACGCAGTGTGGAAAATGTATTGGCAGTTTTAGAAAAAAAGCAATAATCCTCCTAAAAGAAAATGACCTGACATGCTAAATAAACAAATCAACCATGAGTCTACTCTAAATGCACTTATCTATTTGCCATTTCTAAAAGGAAAACAGGTCAATAATGATTTGCCTTTGCGTTCTACTTCAAAAGCGTCACGTCGCCCGCGTACTCTTTGATTTCATTATCTACAAACAATACTTCTGCGTAATAAACAAATACTGCGGGGTTCATGGCTTGTCCCCTGAAATAACCATCCCATCCGGTCTTGTTATCGAAAGGAGAAATATTGGTACCTTCATATACCTGTTCCCCCCAACGGTCATAAACCCGAAGGACCAGAATTTCCCGGACACCAACACCGGCGTACACCTGGAAAATATCATTATTCCCGTTATTATCGGGAGAGAAAGCGTTTGGAATATAAATGTTTCGATCCTTGTCCACGCTGATTACCACCTCATCTTCAATGATACATCCGGAAACGGTATCCGTCACCGACAAAATGTAGGGCGTCGTGCGAGTGGGATCCACCGCTGAATCGAGACAAGAATTACATTCCAGACTATCCGCTGGTAACCAGGTATAAGTTTGATTGGTGAGTGGAAAAATTTGTCCTTCCAGTTCTGTTCCTTCACCCAGTTTAATTCGCTGATCCGGACCGGCGTCTACCGTTACAAACGGAGGCTCATACACACTGACAATCTCTTCCTGTTCGCATCCATTTGCATCCCGGACGACCACTTCGTACGTACCACCATTAATATCACTGTAAATAGTATTGCTTTGAAAATCGTTATTCCCGAAAGCAATCTGAAAAGGGCCCGTACCACCTGAGATTTCACTTACCTGAATGATTCCATTCTGATCTCCAGCACAAGTCACATCGACAATCTCCGTTGCGATTTCCAGCAGATCGGGTTCTGTGATCACAAGCGTATTTTCATAAACACAACCTCGCTGGTCGGTTACGGTGAGGGTATAACTACCTTCACAAAGCTGAACCCGGTCCGGATCGCTGCTGCCTGTGTCCCAGGTCAGATTGAAAGGAGGAGCTTCACCGGAAAAAACAGCCGTTGCTTCTCCGTCGCAGAGGTCAAAACAGCTGACATCTGTCTGATCGAAGGCCAGGTCAAATTCCGTGTAGTGAATGCTCAGCGTATCGCTGAATTCACAACCATTATTCTCCAGAATAACAATATAATCTCCCGGTTGGTCGACCGAAATCTGAGACGAATTTTCTCCTGTATTCCAGGTATAATTGACGGCGACGCCGGTCAGATTAGGGGCAATGATATTGCGGGCATCCCCCTGACAGAGGGTATCCGGCAGGCCCAGATCCGTTTCGGGCGTTGTTCCAAAATTAATCGCTATCGTATCTCTGGCGTTACAGCCGGCGGCATTTTCTACGTAAATATTATAGCTCCCTGCGGTGTTGATCTCCCGGACAGGGTTGGTACTCCCGTTGTCCCACAGATACGTAACGAGGTCGTTCCGGGCAGCATCGAGAGGCGCAGCATTTACATCGCAAAAAGAAAAATCTTCTCCCAGGGAATATTCCAGTTCCGGTTCAAAACGGACAATAAAAGAATCCCGGCTGGTACAACCTGAAATACTGATATCTACCCAGAAAGTTCCTTCCTGATTGATCGTCCGGGTGGCATCAATTACGCCGTCATTCCATAAATAACTGGCATTGGTCGTTGTTGCATTTACAAAAACACCGTCGTTTTCACCACAGACAGTAGTGTCAACGACCGAACTGGTATTATCTAAAACATTAATTTGCATATAAAATGTATCCTGTTCGTTACACGTTCCAGTGTTAGAAGCGACGAACCGGACTTCGTAGGTACCTGCTGTTTCAAATACGGTGCTTGGATTTTCTGCATTACTGGTAACGCCGTTTCCAAAATCCCACTCGAATACGGTTCCGTTTTTTCCGGTATAATCGAAATCGACCGCAAAGGGGGCACAACCACTGGAGGCCGGTTCTACGGCGGCAAAAGCGGTTACCGTCGGTACGTCAAAATCAATTTTAAAGACACCTATATCACAACGTTCTGACTGACTTTCGGCCCAGGCATTATTATTAGTATTCATAATAAAATTGGTACAGGAACAAACGCCCTGATAAACGACACCGCTCTTGTCAAATCGGCTCGTTCCTCCATCCACGTGATTTGCGGCTCCATAGTAGGTCGCAAAAGACAAAGCAGAAGCATCCGGCTCCAGTACGCCTAAATAAAAAGTTCCACCCTGACTTGAAATAAAATCATTGGTTAGTGGTAAGTTACCAATCGCATCGTATCCTGAAAAATAGATATTGTCGCATTTGTCTACCATAAAAGCGACAGGAACAAAATCGAATTCTGTGAAGACCCCGGTTCCGGTACTGTTTGGACCCCGGCCAATGACGGTGGAATAAACCAGCGTATTTAAATCAGCAGTAAAGGAACTGATAAATTGCCGGCTGCCGGCTACGGAGGAAAAGACGCCCTGTGTGATGGGCATACTACCCGTAGAGATACCATAAATGTGCACATCTCCCTCCAGGTCTACGTCCATAAAATAACTATTATCATCCCGGCTCGTTCCCCAGAATGTTCCGTTCATGATGGTGCTGCCATCTTCGGATATCTGAACGATGTAACCATCCGAATCTCCACCCTGATAATCAGACTGAAAGCCACCTCCGGGTACCGGAAAATTAGCACCCGCTGCAGTTCCGGTAACGTATACATTGTTATTATCGTCTACCCGCAATCCCATGGCGGTATCCGCTCCGTCTTCTCCCAGGTAAGTACTCCAGAAGAAGTTTGATAAATCATTATTTAATTTAAAAACAACACCATCCTGAGCGGGAGAAATATTTGCACCGTTGGTGCCAACCGAGTTAAACGTACGGTCAAACGCACCGGTGGTGGTCGGAAAATTATTGGAAGAAGACTGGCTGGCAATGTAAACATTACGCTCCCGATCCAGCATAATTTCGCCCCGGAAATCATCTCCGTAACTGGCGTTTATTTCACAGTGGTTAAATCCATCATCCAAAGAACCACCAACGTAGGTGGAACCCACCAGGCTGTTTCCATCGGCATTCAGAATGGATATCACGATATCGATCCGTCCACCTTTGGTCGTTTGTACGGCATTGGAAGTGGTGGGATAATTATTGGAATCCGAAGAACCATAAATATATAATTGCCCGTCAAAATCAGTAATTAAACTGTGTGGCAAATCTGCTCCGCTACCACCAATGTAGGAAGCGTAGACCAGTTGAGTACCATTTTCATTGTATTTTGAAACAGCGATATCGGCAACTCCGCCACCAAAGTTTTGCTGAAAAGCGCCCAGCGTGGTAGGGTAGCCGGAACCAAAACTTTGGGCACCAACGTATATGTTTCCGGAAAAGTCGTAAGTAGCAGAGTGGCCAAAGTTTTCGTTATTGGTGGTTCCCGAAAGGGTAGCAGCAACAACGGTTGGATCAATAATCAACGGATACTGCTCGTTGTAGCCTTCCGGAAAATCAAAAGTTACGGTCGTTCCTTCCAGGTGGTAATTACAATTTACTTGTGTTCTTTTTCCAGCAATTTCCTGATAAGCATACGGCTCGTGTTCGATGATCTGATCTACGGAAGTATAAATAACCAGGTCCCCTTTTTTTATTTTCAGACGATCCGCTCCTTCGTAGCGCAAGGCAATATTTTTGGTGGAAGCACCTGGCTCTACCACAAAATCGTATTTAAAATAACCATCGACATCATAAGCGTCCAGATGGATTCCGGGATAAAGATTTTCGTATCGTACCTGATCGTAAAGCGGGACATTAGACGCCCATTTGGCGGGATCATTTCCCAAAAAATAGTTGTTGTATTCTGTTCTTGGCTGACTTGGTATGAGGGTAGCCTGACTGGCATTCAGAAATTCTACGTGGTAAGCATGAGATCTGACAGACTGTAATTTTTCCCGGTCCCGCTTGTTGTGATCAAATAATTTCTCTGTATCTTTTTCATCATGAAATAAATAAGTAAAACCTCCTTTTTCTAAAAAAATGCTATTTAAGCCACCCAGCGAAGCACGGTATTGTACAGCGCTTTCCCATTGTCCTTTATTTTGTACAAAACTAAGATCGTTTCCATGATCGTGATCGTGGTGATGATCATGGTGTGCCTCGGCCTCAGCGGAATTATTTTGAAGAAGTCCGGGCAGCGCCAGGGCCTTTTCTGACGTTTGAGCAGTAAGGATTCCAGTTAGCAGATTAATACTGAGGAAAGAAACAAGATATATGATACATAGCCTCATAGTTTTCTTTTTGTGAAGGTACTTTAAATTCAGTTTATACCGGGCAGTTACTAAAAAATCAGGCATCTGATGAATGATGCATTGTTTTAACCTCGTGTTTGTGACAATATTAACGCATGAGTGTTCGTGAAGTTGTGTAAACTAGGTGACAAGCCAGTATCTAAAAGGCCAATTTTAGAGCATGTCTAGATTTCTATTAACTGAAAATCAGTATCTTATGAACCTGACTTCCTAAAAAAGAACTTTAATCTACTCTGACTTTCAGCCTAAGGAATGTTAAATAAATAAAATACGATTCTATACTTCCTCTTTTTGCATCACTCTGCATCATCAAAATGGTCATTATACACAGCATAACTCTCATTTTTCCTCTTTGATTGATGCAAAAATAGTTCGCCTAGAATCTGCACTTATTTATTTGCCATTCCTAGTGTAAATTTTAGACAAGTTCTTAAAGTTTTAGTTTGAAAAAGAATACCATCTAAATATCACAAAAATTTACCAATTAATCAAATTTTCGGCACTTCTCTGCACTTATTTATTTGCCATTCCTTATTTCGGCTCTTAAGAGCATGTTTAAAATCGATTCTGAACTTCTTCCCAGGCAACTGCAAAAGGTTTTTCGTACACTTTTTGCCACCCTTTTCCGGGGTTGGCTCGAATAAAAGCGAGCATTTTCAGCTGATTCGGAGACAAATAAGCGGTAGGATCTCCTCCCAGTCCAACGGCAGTATTGACCCGGCTGGCCTGATTTGGCAGCATCGGGAGGAGTCGGTAAGGACTATGTAATAAATAATATTTTGGCTGGCTGTCCGCTCTGAACTGGCCGGCATTTTTTGTTTTCGAAGACCCCGCGAGTGATTCGGCCACCTTTTTTTGTTCTTTTGAATAAGTGAAAATCCGGTCAAAAGCTTTTTGCTCACTGGCCGTGGTTACCAGCTCTTCGTAGCTGATAATCTCCGGGTTGTATTTAACAGAAACCACTTCGCTGTTTCCCATAAACCCTGGTTCGGAGGCTACCACGCCGGGGATGCTGCCCAGTTTGGCCTCACCACTCCAGAAACAATACATGCCAAAAGTCGCCTGCTGAGTGGATTGCGGTCCAGCACTCAGATCTTCTTTTAGTAGCTGTAAATAACCGGGAACCGGACGGTTGGCCTTTTCAAGGGCAGCCACCATTCCGTTTACAAGACTACTTTGATCATATTTGCCGTTGATCCTGGCAGTCAGCGAATTACGCTCCGTGTCAATGATTCTTACTACCGGATTGTTCCAACTCGGTTCTCCAAAAGACCGTAACACTTTTTTATCTTTTCCACCTTTGTTGTTATGAATAGCCAGCGGGACAAACGAAGTTTCAATAGCTTCGACGATCAGGGGGTGACTCAATACATTATTTCCATACCCCCGGCAGGTGCTGCATCCGGGTACTTCCTGAAATAAAATCAGGACTGGCTTGCTTGTTTTTTTCGCCGTAGCAATTGCCTGATCGTAATCCCGTAACCATTGGACGGAACCGAGTTCTTCGGGTTGAGGAATGACTTCTTCCTTGTGTTTAAAAGCTAGTAAAACGGAAAAAGCAAATAGAAAAAGAGCGAATTTTAAAGGGATATTTTTCATAATCAAGCGTTTTAAATCAAAAAAATCCGGAGGTCAGAAAAATCTCTGATGATTAGACTTTAATCGCAGTCCGGTTACTTTTTTGAAACGCCGGAAGAGAAACTTTAGTTATCGGCACTCAGTTTTATTGTCACTTTATGTCGTAAGATTGACGTGCAAAATTTTTGATTCAAATATAAAGTCGAATTAAGCAAGTGTTTATAAAATGGTGTTTTTCTGTTTTTTTTTTGTTAAAAAATATGAAAAACGATGATAATACTGGATTTATCGAATCTTTAAGGCTACATTTGTAGAAATTACATCTTGCCGACCGGAAAGAATAATTTACCTACCCTTCAATTTTTTAACGACTTTCTTCAGACAATATTAATGAGAACAAGGATTTCCGCTTGCAGGAAAGTCCCAAAACGGGCTTTGGTCTCTGATTGATTTTTATATTAAAAAAACACACATTATCATGAAAAAGATTTCCAACTCACTCTTATTGTTATTGTTGCTTTGTGCGATTCCTGTGACTTACGCTGCCATTCAGCCGGTAGAGACGGTCTTGATGGAAGAGGAGACGCTCTACGAAGTGTACGATGCCACCACCAAAAAATGGTCGGAAGCCAAACTGGACCGGAATCCGGAGGCCAATGGCGGAGACGAAAATTTCTGGAACATTGTTTATAGTCAAATGATGTATCCTGATCGTGCCCAACGTGCCAAGATTGAGGGAGATGTGGTGCTGACCATGACCATCAGTAAAAAAGGACAACTGGTTGAGCTGCTGGTGAAGGAAGAAATCGGAGGAGGTTGTGAAGAAGAAGCATTCAACGCGATTAAGGTAGCTTCGACTAACCGTTTTGTCCCTGCAATGCTGGACGGGAAGCCCGTCAAGGTGCGGTACGATGTCCGTATCAATTTTTCTTTAAAATAAAATAATTAATCTGACTGCCGGATTTTACCGGCGCTGGTTCCCAAACCTTTCACATTCCTTAGTGAAGGGTTTGGGATTTTTTTTTGTAAAAATCTTTCCCGTGCAACCATTTCCTGGTTTTTTGCACATAGATATATGAATACGTATTTCCCAAATGAAAAAATAGCTGATGTGGCCGGTAAAACAAATTTAGACAAGTTCTTAAAAAAATCAGTGAAACCGAGTTAACAAACTCCGCGCTTGCCTGTTACGTTGTTGAATATATGAAAATACACCATCAGATGATAGATCCTGAAATAATACAGCTCGTTCTTGCTGGGGATAAAAAAGCGTTTCGTACTTTGTACGATAAATATAAACGTCGCTATTTGTTAACGAGTCTCAGATACATAAAAAACAGATCAGACGCAGAAGATGTAGTGCAGGATGCATTTATAAAAATCTATCGGGATTTACGCCAGTTTGATGCTGCGAAGGGTGAATTTTATACCTGGTCCAACCGAATAGTTATCAATACTTGTTTGCAAAAATTACGGAAGAAATCGGTTCTGAACGTATTTACGGATATTTTGGAATATGGTCAGAAGTTCAGTATCAATGCCATGGCGATTGAAAATCTGAATTTAGAAGACCTGACCAAACTGATTCAGAAATTACCAAAGGGTTATCGAACGGTCTTTAATCTGTACGTGATTGATGGTTATACCCACAGAGAGATTGCGGAAATGCTGGATATTTCCGAAAGTACGAGCAAGACACAGCTAATGCGGGCAAAGAAAATATTAAAAACAGACCTGTCAAAGGTGGCATTCCCAATTTCAAAAAATTATGGTTGATCTTAAACACATATTAAGGCAGGCCTTTGGAAAATCTTCGTTACAAAACGAAGACTGGTTGGAACCTTCCGATGACATGCTGGAACGTATTGAAGCGGAAATATATCCTTCAAAAAATAAACGCGGCTGGTTGCTTCCAGCACTTTTACTATTGCTCTTTCTGATTATCGGTGGTCTGGTTTGGGGAATTCAGGAGGTTAACGCAGTGGATTCCTGGACGCAAAATCAAAATATAGTCACACAAAATATCGGACAAATCCCTGCTGAAATTACCGAGAATATAAACCCCGTTGATAAAAATAAATCGGATATTATTACCAATTCATCAGAGAAACGGATGGAAGAAAATAATGGTACGAAAATCTCCGTAGCCTCGGGAAAAAAACAAAATCAAAATCCTGTTTTATTAACTGAAAATAATGGTATAAAAGCATTTGGAAATTCCGAACGGCAAATTTCAAAGCCTGATAATCCAGATCAAAACCGTGTGGATCGCAATTATCCTGTGGATCGGTCAATCGTCGCTATTTCCCAAAATACTAGCTCCGCATTTCCTGTCCGTGTTGAAAATGATCTATCCCGGACCGTTGAAAAAAGGAACTTGCCTTCCGGTGAAGAAGACTTTCTGATAAACGCATCAAATCCTTTATCACCACTGAAAAATCCTGCTGTCACAAGGGTAGAGGCGACCTCCGGTTCTCCGGTGGGTTTACCTGCGGACATTGTGGTTCGCAAGAATAAAGCGTGGAGTATCGTGGCTGGTGCCGGTGTGAGTTTCTGGCAATTTCAGTTGAATGATGCCTACCGAAAGGCTTTGGCTCCAGCAGATTTTCAGGCGACCAACGGAACGGGGTTCCGGACTTTCGTAGGGATTGACAAAAAAATAAATTCCCGTTTCAGGCTAGGAATGGCCGCTTCCTACGAACGGATCACTTTTCATTCGGGACACAATAGTACGCTGACTTACAACCGGACGGCGGAAACCAATAATCGTCCGTCCAACAACAAGGTTGTAACCATGGCCACGCCCCTGGGCTTTGTAGAAAGTGATCTGGTCATCAACCGTAACAATGATGTTTCGGAATCAGAAGTATTGATTGACATCAAAAACAGACATCGTATTCAGAGCCTGGATATACAGTTGACGCTGGATTATGAGGTCCGGGAAATAATAGGGTTACGTCCGGTTTTTAGTATTGGAGCCGGCGTTCAGCGTCTTGTCAAACTAACCAATGCGCTGGAATCTTTTACACCCCGGCAGAAGGATTTTAGTGCCGGGAAAGGAGTCCTGACCTCTGAACCATCCAGTCTGCAAAGATGGAGTCCGACGGTTTCAGCCGGGTTGAGCCTGGAGAAAGATTTTTCTAATAACCTTTCGGTTGGTATAAATGGAGGATATCTGCTTAATTTGAATGAATTGCAAAAAATGGATGGATTTAGTACCGGGGTTTATCGGTTGAATGGGGGGATTTATTTGAGGCGGCGTTTTTAGGTTGGTGTTTTTCTCTAAAAGCGTGTATAAATTTGGGGGTTAGGGAGTTAGAAGTCGGTTCTAATTAAACCGGGGACTGTTCAACAATCTGTGTTTTTTTGATAGAGAGTGTTCAATAAACTGTGTCTCAAAATAATCATTAAATTAGAGACATGAAAAAAGAAGAAGTAAAAAACAAAGAAATCCATTTAATTGAGAAAGAATTAGGTTCGGATTTGACAAAAGAGTACGATACGATCGTAA